>JBLFWJ010000038.1:0-20634 GCA_047611425.1 Bacteroidia bacterium
ACGTTGTCGCAGCATATCAATGACTTCCTTCTTACCAGAAGTGAAACCTCCTAGCGCGCCTCCTAGTCCCTTTCCTAATGTGCTGGTAATGATGTCCACCCTGCCCATTACATTATTGTATTCGTGCGACCCACGGCCGGTCTTACCTATGAATCCAGTTGCGTGGCTATCATCTACCATTACCAACGCATTGTATTGATCTGCCAAATCACAAATGGCATCCAACTTGGCGATATCTCCATCCATCGAGAATACTCCATCTGTTACAATGATTCGATGACGCTGTGCTTGAGAAGCTTTTAATTGCTCCTCCAGATCCGCCATATCGCTGTGCTTATATCGATATCTGGCCGCCTTACACAACCTCACTCCGTCAATAATCGATGCGTGGTTCAAGGCATCAGAGATGATTGCATCCTCAGCAGCAAACAACGGTTCGAACACACCTCCGTTTGCATCAAAGCACGCGGCATATAATATGGTGTCTTCCATTCCAAGGAATTCAGAAGCCTTTCGCTCTAACTCCTTATGGATGTCCTGCGTGCCACATATGAAGCGAACAGAGGACATTCCGTAGCCATGTGAATCGAGTGTATCCTTTGCTGCCTGCACCACTTTAGGGTGACTAGAAAGACCTAGGTAATTATTGGCACACATAATCACAACATTCTGACCTGTGCTTACTCCAACTTCCGCTCCCTGAGGAGTTGTGATAATTCGCTCCCTTTTGTAAAGGCCAGCTTCGTCAATCGCTTCTAATTCTTTGGCAAGAAAATCTTGAAATGCTCCGTACATGTTTCTGAATTATTGGGCTGCAAATGTAGGCAGCAAGCACTGACGAACGAAAGCTGAGGCCTAAATGCCTTATAATCAGAAAACCATCTCATCACACCTTGTGTTAGTTTGAAAGACCTCATGATTCTGATAACTACTGTGTGAGAAAGATTTGAACCTCCTTTTAAAAATGGATGAACTGCAGCAGTTATAATAAGCTTAGTTCTTGGTTGTGCACCGTTTTCTTCATTACCTTGTTTCCCAAGGAAACATTTGTTGATAAAGACAACGCTAACAACTAGCGCGTTCCACAAGGTAAAATGACCATTTATGGCTATTTATTAAAGCGCTTATTACCTATATATTCGTCATTAAATAATTTCACTAACACATCGAAAGACATTTGTCTGAAGATTTAAACAAATCCGTAATGAAGAGAATTGCAATCCAAATAGGTAGAGTGTCCATTGGACTAATGCTAACGTGCTTAGTATTTTCCAGCACTAGGGCGCAAGGCCTGAGTCAATTCAAAAAATCTTTCAAACTAATTGAAAATGTGAAAGGAACTCAATGCGAAAGTTCTTCTAGCATTCTTCTCAAATTCAAAAACACAACAGCGGAAACCATGGATTTTCAATACGCTATTCAAGATGAGAACGGCACTTGGCAAACCGGTTTTATTAGCGCTGTGGAACAAGGAAAAGATACTGGTAACATTTCAGCGTGCAAATCAAACGGTAGGTTTAAATGGTGGGCACGACCGTCTTCTAAAGCCCTAGAATACAAGTTTCCGAATAAAAGTGATTTAAACGAGTAGTCGTATTTCTAAACAAAGAAAAAACCAATTACCATGAAATATTATATTTTATCTCTAAGCGTAATGCTGATTCTTGTTGTTTCCATTCCTGGGTGCAAGAAAGATTCTGTCGGTGTGGTTAGCTTCATCAAGGTTTCGGTTGTCGATGAGAATAACAACCCAATTAGTGAAGCCATTGTGAAATGTGGTGGAGTGACAACGACATCGGATGTATCAGGAGATGCGACCCTCTTAGGAGCTGTTGCAGATGATGGCAAGTACAAAATTGAAGTTGTGGCGAACAATTTCTTTATGGGATACCGTAATATCAATGAAATAGACGGGAGTGCCGGTCATGCGGGTACCGTTAAGTTGATTTCGATGGAGAACATTGGCACAACTGATGCCAACTCTGCAAATACACTCCAGGGAAATAATTTTAGACTGGAGCTTAATGGAAATGGGTTTGCAACTGAAACTGGTCAAAGTGTCAGTGGGGAGGTTACCGTTTTCGGAAGATACATCAGTGCCTCACAGATGGGCCTGCTTTCTGAGACCATGCCTGGAGGAGACTTTTCTGCCGTTGGACAGAGCGGTGAAGATGGTATATTGGAATCTTATGGGTTCACTGCCTTTGAATTTCGTGATGCATCCGGCACTAGGGTGGTTCCAAATGGGAACTCTGCTGAAGTGGCAATCACAGTGGGACAGGAAGCCTTAGACCAACTCAATTCAGAAGGAGCAAATGTTTGGTTTTTCAATGATCAGTCATTCAACTGGAGCTTTGGAGGAGATATAGCCACAAGCGGAGAAGACGTCTTCATGCCTGTAACTAGTTCCACGTTCGGTAATTGCGATAAGATCCGTGCTCAAGGAATTGTTCAAGGTCATTTGGTATGCGAGTCAGACGAGGTTCCGTCAACATTCACTACAGTAGTATTGCGAGGCGATTATGGGTATGCCATGGAATACACTACTTCCTCCAATAATAATGGAGACTTCAGGCTTGAGGTTGGGGTACCATCTGGAGGTGGAAACTACACGGTCAATGCGCTAAACTATTCTGATTTTGTTTGGGTTTCACCTAATCAGGTAAACGACATTGGCACAGTGGATGTCTGTTCCTTGTCCGGAGCAGATGGCAGCCCACGTTTTAACCTACGTTGGGATGCAAATGTTGACCTTGATCTTTACGTCCAGTCCCCTAGTGGAGAAATTATAAGTTACAATGATTATACCTCTTCTGATGGTGGTGAACTTGATATTGATTGCACATGTAGTTGTGGTTCAGAAAACGTTTTTTGGGCGGATGGTGGTCCAGCTGGCGCATACACGTATTGGGTTGACTATTATGGAGAATGCGATGGATCAGCAGTCCCAGCCTCATTCACCATTGTAGTCAGAAATAATGGAAGAGTTGTTGACCAAGTGTCTGGAACCGTAAATGAAAATGGACAATCTACAGATTTCACCTATGTGCGGTAACTAGCGTCTCTCGTTGTCTTAATACTAATGGCATAAGGATCATTCTCGACTAACGAGAATAAGCAGGGCGGATTTATTTTATCCTCCCTTTTTATCGAGTTTTGCCAACTTAAGAAATGACTCAGAAGCTAATTCTCACATCTAAGATTTCACAAGTAAGGAATTGTTGTTGGAGCCTTGAGCCTATATTTGAGCCCACCAATTATTAACCTAAAGACGATTTATTATGGCTTTTGAATTACCAGTACTTCCATACGCATACGATGCATTGGAACCACATATTGATGCCCGCACAATGGAAATACATCACGGAAAGCATCACCAAGGATATACCAACAATTTAAACAACGCTATTGCCGGAACTGACCTTGAAGGAAAGTCCATTTTGGAAATTTTAGGATCAGACATGAGTAACGGTGCAGTCCGTAACAACGGTGGCGGATACTACAACCACGACCTTTTCTGGAAAGTAATGTCTCCAAACGGGGGCGGTGCACCAAATGGAGCAGTTGCTGAAGCAATCAACGCAGCATACGGTTCTTACGATGCTTTTAAAGATGCGTTCAGCAAAGCAGCCGCTACTCGATTCGGGTCAGGCTGGGCATGGCTTTGTGTTCATCCAGGAGGTAAAGTTGAAGTTTGCAGCTCTGCTAATCAGGACAATCCCTTGATGAATGGTCTCGGATGTGGCGGTACACCAATTTTAGGATTGGATGTTTGGGAGCATGCTTACTATCTTAATTACCAGAACAGAAGACCAGATTACATTGCAGCTTTCTTCAATGTAATTAACTGGGAAGAAGTGAATAGCCGATTTGATGCTGGGAAATAATCCAGTTTAATTTGCAAGAAAAAGCCCGAATGGAATATCCATTCGGGCTTTTTTATTATTACGATACTCAGTATTATTCCACTGTAACCGACTTGGCCAAATTTCTTGGTTGATCGACATTACAACCTCTCATAACCGCAATGTGGTATGAAAGTAACTGAAGTGGAATGGAAGCCAACAAAGGCACCATTTCCTCCTCCGTTTCTGGAATTTCAATAACGTGGTCGGCTATCGCTTTTACGGCTGTATCCCCTTCGGTTACAATGGCGATAATCTTTCCTTTTCTTGCTTTTACCTCTTGGATGTTACTCACCACCTTTTCGTAATGCCCCTTGTTTGTTGCAATAACAACAACTGGCATCTCCTCATCAATCAATGCAATTGGGCCATGCTTCATCTCTGCAGCAGGATACCCTTCAGCATGGATGTAAGAAATCTCCTTCAGTTTTAATGCGCCTTCAAGAGCCACTGGAAAATTATATCCTCTTCCAAGATAAAGGAAGTTACGAGAGTCCTTATAGAGCGCTGATATTGTTTCAATCGTAGTGTCATCGGTCTTCAGCATTTTCTCAACCTGTCCTGGAATTGCCTCGAGGGCATTAACCAGCTGATGGAAGCGTGATTCTGGAATGGTTCCTTTAGAATGTCCAAAACTCAAAGCCATCAATGTGAGTACGGTTACTTGGGCTGTAAAAGCTTTCGTTGACGCTACTCCGATTTCTGGGCCTGCATGTGTATAAGACCCAGCATGTGTTTCCCTAGAAATCGTAGATCCTACTACATTGCAGATACCGAGGATCGTAGCTCCTTTTTCTTTGGCCAATTTAATTGCAGCTAATGTATCAGCCGTTTCTCCAGATTGAGAAATACACATCACCACATCATCTTCATAAATGACTGGTTTTCGATATCGAAATTCAGATGCGTATTCAACCTCAACTGGTATTCGCGCTAGCGTTTCAATCAGGTATTCTCCTACCAAACCAGCATGCCACGAAGTACCGCAAGCCACGATAATAATTCTCTTAGCCTTGAGGATTTTTTGTTCGTAGTCAATAATTCCACCTAGGCTGACCGTTCCTTTCTTCAGATTGATTCTACCCCGCATACTGTCGGCTATCGAACGTGGTTGTTCGTATATTTCCTTCAGCATGAAATGCTCATACCCACCTTTCTCCAGTTCCTCGAGATGCATTTCCAATTCATGGATATAAGGAGTCTGCTCCTCATTTTCAATGTTTCGAATCTTGATCTCTTCTCCAAGAGTCACCTCAACAATTTCTTCATCTTCAAGGTACACCACATTTTTAGTATGCTCTATAATCGGAGTAGCATCAGATGCCATGAAGAATTCATTATCACCAATTCCAACTACCATTGGGCTGCCTTTTTTGGCTCCGATAAGTGTATCTGGAGAATCTTTAGACAGGATAACTATCGCGTAAGCACCAACGACTTGAGTTAGGGTGACGCGTACAGCTTCTGCTAAATCAAGTCCAGCATTTTTCTGCACATCCTCAATCAAATGAATAAGAACCTCAGTATCCGTATCACTCTTGAATTTGTGCCCTCGTTGAACTAACTCCTCTTTTAAGGTCGCGTAATTCTCAATGATGCCATTATGAATCATGGCAAGATCGCCACTTTCAGATAAATGCGGATGTGCATTCACATCATTTGGCTCTCCGTGTGTAGCCCATCGAGTGTGGCCAATTCCAATGTTACTGGTAACATCACTATCCTTGACATGAGCTTCGAGGTCCGATACTTTGCCTTTACATTTATAAACCTGAAGGTCTGGGTTCAAAAGGCTTATTCCCGAGCTGTCGTATCCACGGTACTCTAGTCTTTTTAGTCCCTTAATTAATATAGGGTATGCTTGCTTTGACCCCACATAAGCAACAATTCCACACATGTTAATCTATTTTATTCGATTCGGGTAAATGTAACCCGCAATTTGATTGGACGTAAAGGATGCTTCGTTCCATTTAGAATACCCCGATAACCGGTGGACTTTTGATCCTCAACATAAACTCTCAATTCGGGAAATTCAATCTCTTGATTCAAGAACCATTGCAGTTGCCTAGCTATATTAAACTTGTATTCCAATGCATCACTGTCAAATGCTCCACCAAAATAATTCACATCCTCTGCAAATCCATCTATGGTTGGAATTTGAACCTCTAACGTGTCAATTGGCTGTATGCGAAGGTCCAGCCTTAAGGGCGGGCTCAAATCACTGAACGTTTCCGCCTCAATCGGAAATATCAATTCCGCCTTGTTTATTGCAATATTGACCCGGTTTCCGGCATCATCCTTAAGCAAATTAATCAATCCAGGAAAGTTGATTCTTGTTCCAATTCCTCCAGCTGCTTGTATGTACAAATTCTGCTCGCCTACAGTGGTATTTGAGGTGTCATCTAGAATTCCTTGAGGATACTCATGATGAAATGAAGTATGCGCTGCGCCTAATGTTCCCACATATAAATTGAACACATCCTGTTCCAAAGAACCACTTTCATGATAGTAAATTCTTAATCTAGTTTCTGGATTAGGAGTGTTACAATACAACATGGCACCGTGCCCCTCAGGCAAAGCATCCGTTTCCGGCACAAAAGCCAATCCCTTAAATACTGTAACAAACAGACTATCGCTCGCTAGTGCATTTGAAGTCAAAATTTCCTGACCAAAAGAATTGTCAAGCGGAATTCTTAAATGTGGAGCTAATTCCAGTGTATCTGTTCCAAAGATAAGAGTGGTACCATCGTATAGGTCAGGCCGAAAGCCAACCGACCCAACGAGTGCCCCAAGATCGTGAGACGAATTCTGAGTATAAATTGAATCTTCATAAATATCCTCATCGAGTCGGTGAACATTAATAGTTTGAAACCCACTAAACCTATTCGTTGATCCATATGAACCAGCATACTTTAAATACACAACAACAGAATCTACAATAGCATCAGGAGGAAATGTCACATTTGATCCACCTATGTGAAACTGCGCGTATAATTTGGAACTCACCTTACCTAAAACAGGGTCATTCATCCCCCCTAGCAAATAGCTATTCAAATTTGACGTTTTATTTGTGTCAGTTAGAAAGTAAGATCCAACCACAGTAAAAGTGTCAACTTGCTCAAGGTTTAAACCATCGGCATCAGCTATTGTATCCAACCCAACAAGTTCTGGGTCCTTGCAACCAAAAACAGAAGTTATAATGACAAGGATTGTGATCTGTAAGTATCTCAAGGCTTAGCTTAGTGTATAAAGAAAGGATGCAAAGAGGCTTAAAACCTTCTGCATCCTTCTATATTGTTTGTAATACGTTAAATAATGTTGATTACTCGGCTAGAACTCCGTTTTCCGAAAGGATCTCGTCATAAAAACCGGAGAATACATCCATGTAATCCTCTTCTCCAGCATAATCCAAAACTGGCAATTCGCTAGAGTTAATCAATTCATCAATGTCCGAAGCTAATTCGGGGCTTCCCTTAACCAATGCGTCCGAGTACTTAATCTGAGCTTTAACTAGACTAGTATGACCAGTTTGACCAAAAATTGCTGCCTCTTCCTTTTCTAAATCTCCAAAAACAATCTTGTCAGCCATAGCTGTATTCAACTCACCCTGGTAAGCATCATCATAAACAGATGTGATAATTTTGGCGTTTTCAAAAATAGGATCATCCTTGTACGCGGTTCTGATATAGAATGGAAGGATTGCTGTCATCCATCCATGACAATGGATAATGTCCGGTGCCCAACCTAGTTTTTTTACGGTTTCGATTACACCTCTGCAAAAGAAAATTGCACGCTCATCATTATCCGCATAGAATGTGCCATCAGCATCATCAAACACAAACTTTCGTTTGAAATACTCTTCGTTGTCTATAAAGTAAACCTGCATTCTCGCAGCTTGAATAGAAGCAACTTTAATAATCAATGGATGATCGTTATCATCAATAATCAAGTTCATTCCGGAAAGACGTATCACTTCATGAAGTTGATTTCTCCGCTCGTTAATGCATCCAAACCTTGGCATGAAGGTTCGAATCTCTCTTCCTCTCTCTTGTATTCCTTGTGGTAAGTGTCTACCTACCAAGCCCATAGGCGATTCAGGAAGATAAGGGGTTATGTTTTGTGAAACGAACAGTACTCTTTCCTTTTGTGACATTCTTCTTTGTGTTAAAGGTGAAAAACCTCGCGAAGATAAGAAAAATAAGCCCTCCAGCAACAGAGACCTCCTAAACCAAGGATGATGTGACCGTTGTTGAGTTTGTTTCTGAAGGAGAAAATCATATCCATTTTAGGTAGATTCGCTGCCCTGTTCATCTCTACAATTCATGCAAATTATTGACCGCTGCGAAGCTCTGTCTGAATTACTAAACATGGTGCGAAATGATGGAAAAAAGGTCCATTTCATTCCTACAATGGGTGCGCTCCATGAAGGTCATGTCTCACTTTTAACCAATGCCTTGGATAGCAATGCCATTACCGTGGTTAGCGTTTTTGTAAATCCATCTCAATTCAACAAATCCAAGGATTTACACAACTATCCGAGAACCTTTGAGGCCGACAAAAAAAAGCTCAAAGATGCTGGTTGTCACATAATGTTCTTTCCTTCCGTAAAAGAAGTCTATCCTGACAGCCAGATTCCCAACTTTGATTTGGAAGGGTTAGACACGCTTATGGAAGGCGAATTCAGGCCAGGGCATTTCCAAGGGGTCGTTCAAGTTGTGGACAGGCTTTTTTCAATTATTCAACCAGACAAGGCATTCTTTGGGCAAAAGGACTTTCAGCAATTGGCCGTTGTTCAACATATGATGAAAAAACTTGGCCACCAAACAGAGGTGTTGGGTTGCCCTACAATACGGGAAGCGTCTGGACTGGCCATGAGTTCGAGAAACATGTTGCTTTCCGATGAGGCGTTAACAAACGCAAGCATCATTTATACAACACTTGAAAATATCAAGGACGGGTACAAGAAAGGTTCAACCATTGATGTGCTGATTAACCAAGCCAAATCTGATATTAATAGCATTATTGGGTTTGAATTGGAGTATTTAGAAATTGTAAATCCGGGTTCGCTCGATCGCATCAATGAAAACCAGAACAAAACGGCTGTAGCCTGTGTTGCTGCCTATGTTGAAGGCGTTAGATTGATCGACAATCTGATGCTAATTGCGTAAGTTCGCGCGCCCAATGAAAATCGAGGTTTTAAAGAGCAAGTTGCACCGAGTAACAGTTACCGAGGCTGACCTGAATTACATCGGTAGTGTCACCATCGACCCAATGTTGATGGAAGCTGCCAATATGATAGAGGGAGAGAAGGTGCAGATTGTGAACGTGAATAATGGTGAGCGTTTAGAAACCTACATCATTACTGGAGAAAGAAACTCTGGCAACATCTGTTTAAACGGTCCGGCCGCAAGAAAGGTCGCAGTTGGAGATGTGGTAATCATTATATCGTACGCCATCCTAGATTTTGAGGACGCCAAAACGTTCCGACCAGCCATCGTTTTTCCAGAAACACAAACAAACCTTCTTAGGTAACGATGAAGAAGGTTTTAGGCAACATTCTTAAGGTAGGATTACCACTGGCTTTTGGCATCTATGTGATATACTACCAATACAATCAGCTAGAAGTGGAGCAGGTTGAAACGATCAAGAAATCATTTCGAGAAGCCAACTATTTCTGGGTTCTTTTGAGTTTGGCTTTTGGGACATTAAGCCACATAAGTCGGGCATATCGTTGGCGATACACCTTAAGCCCGTTAAGCATTCAGGTGAGATTTCTGAATTCGTTTTTTGCTGTTATGATAGGCTATGTTGCAAACATTGTTTTTCCTCGTCTTGGAGAGGTGTCGCGTTGTGCCGTGGTTGCCAAATATGAAAAGCAACCATTTGAAAAGCTATTCGGCACCGTGGTGGCAGAACGTGTGGCTGATATGATTATTTTACTTTCGATTATCATAGTCGTTCTTTTTCTTCAAATGGATATTTTGAAAGAAACATTAACCGACATGTTGACCTCTGCAGGTGATCCAACCACGTTAATCAAGAAAATGGTTGTACTGGGAGTTGTCGTGGTGCTGATTCTTGTTGGTGGTCTTGTTGTTTTAAAAGTCTCATCTCACCCATTTATTCTAAAGGTCAAGTCCTTTACGAAAGGATTATTGGACGGAATCTTATCGATTCTTAAAATGAAAAAGAAATGGGCGTTTATTGGCCATACAGCATTTATTTGGATCATGTATATGGCCATGTTCTACGTGCCTTTCTTTGCACTGCCAGAAACATCTAATGTACCATTAGCCGGAGTGCTTGCTGCGTTTGTAGTGGGAGGCTTGTCTATCATTTTTGTTCAAGGGGGAATTGGGATCTATCCTCTTTTTGTTGCACTGGTTCTGACTCTTTATGGGGTCTCCGAAACAGCTGGCTTAACACTTGGTTGGATTATTTGGACCGCCCAGACCGCCATGTTAGTTGGATGGGGTGCCATTTCCCTTATCGCTATGCCGCTTTATAACCGAGGCAAGGACCTGAATACTGATTCACGACCAACTTGAGAAGTTCTACCTTTGATCGTTCTGCTCACAAAAGAATATTGCAATGAGATCATTTAAAGCCCTTAGTTTTTTAGCCTTAATTCCTTTAATGCTAACCACTTCTTCTTGCGGAAAAGCTCAATTAGACCAGCTCGAAGGAACCTGGGAGTACATTAATTTTGATGATCTTCTAAACCAACAGTTCCGACATACTTGGGTCTTTGAGGCTGGTGAGGTTAGAGTAAATAAGTACCCTGCACCAAGCCCAAGCAATCCTTTCCCTCAACCTGAGCACGTTAACACTGGCAGCTACAATACCAAAACCGGATTTACAACGGCCACTATTGAAATTTACGATCTGAGTGACGATCGCCAAAACATCATCTTTGAAGCCAACTGGGAGATTGCTGACATCGGCAATGAAGTTCTGAGATTGCAGACAACGGACATCGGTGGTAACGTCATCAGAGAATTCAAACGATTCGAATAAGCGTTGGCCCCTATTGAATGGCCAAAGTAAAATCAGCCTTTTTTTGTCAGAATTGCGGTAATGAGTCACCCAAATGGGTAGGCAAGTGTACGGGGTGCAACCAATGGAATACGCTGGTTGAGGAGAAAGTCGTGAAGTCCTCTGCTTCGCACTCAACAAAACTTTACGAAACCAAGTCAGAACCAATCCTGATTAACGAGATTGTTGCCTCTGCGGATACTAGAATCCAACTTCCCGATAGTGAATTCAATCGGGTACTTGGTGGTGGAATTGTTACTGGGTCGCTAACACTTTTAGGTGGAGAACCGGGAATCGGTAAATCAACTTTAATGCTGCAATTGGCACTAAGGACGGTGGGTCTTAAGGTGTTGTACGTGTCTGGAGAAGAAAGCGAAGGGCAACTGAAAATGCGTGCTGAACGAATTGGAATTTCCAACTCCGAACTTCAGGTTCTAACCGAGACTTCAGTTCAGGTACTGCTCAAACACTTCAAAAAGGTAGAACCTCAGCTCATTGTCATTGATTCCATTCAAACACTTCGTTCTGAGTTGGTCGAGTCTGCACCTGGCAGTGTAGCCCAAGTTCGAGAATCCACTGCCGTGCTTCAGCGTTATGCTAAGGAAAATGGCATTCCAATTGTTATTATTGGTCACATTAATAAGGACGGTATGATTGCAGGACCGAAGGTTCTGGAGCATATGGTAGATACCGTTCTTCAGTTTGAAGGTGACCGAAACCACTTTTTCAGGATTGTACGGGCCATAAAAAATCGCTTTGGTGCCACACCCGAATTGGCCATTTACGAAATGGCTCAAGATGGATTGAATCCAGTTTTAGATCCTTCACGAATTCTTGCTCCTGGAAGAGAAACAGAATCAAGCGGGGTTGCAACTGCAGCTACAATGGAGGGAATGCGACCCATGTTGATCGAGTCTCAAGCCTTGGTAAGCTCTGCAGTTTACGGCACACCTCAGAGATCAACAACAGGATTCGACCTTAGGAGGTTGAACATGTTACTGGCCGTTTTGGAAAAGAGATGTGGATTCCGATTAGGGGCAAAGGACGTTTTCCTCAATATAGCCGGTGGATTGAGGGTTGATGACCCTGCTATCGACCTTGCTGTTTGCTGTGCGGTTTTATCCTCCTCCGAGGATTTGGAAATCCCAACAAACACTTGTTTTGCAGGTGAAATAGGATTGAGCGGAGAAATCAGACCAATTGGAAGAATTGAACAGCGAGTTGCCGAAGCGAGCAAGCTTGGAATGAAACGAATTTTCATTCCAAAAATGAGCGCTGACCAAGTGAAATCCAGCACCATTGAAGTTCTTCCTGTAGGAAAGATTGACGAGGTTTTTCGAGCCCTTTTTGGCTAACTATCTTTAATTCTTCGAATACAGTTTTTCGAGTAATCCGATCAACTACTTTCGCGCCAAATTTTTCGGAAATGAAGTTGAATTTCAAAGAAATACTTACCGCTGGCATGATTCTGTTTGCGGTTATTGACATTATCGGAAGCATGCCGATCATTATTGATTTACGTCAAAAGGTCGGGCATCTCAAGTCGGGGTTAGCAACTACAGTCGCAGGCATAATCATGATTGTGTTTCTCTTCTTGGGAGAAAGTATTCTTACACTTATTGGTATCGATGTTGGCTCGTTCGCAATTGCGGGATCTTTTGTGCTATTCTTCCTTGCGTTGGAAATGGTTTTAGGTGTCAAAATCTTTAAGGACGAAATTCCAGAAACCGCATCCATTGTTCCTATTGCATTTCCGCTTATCGCGGGAGCAGGATCAATGACGACCTTGCTATCGCTTCGTTCTGAATTCGACACCATCAACATCATCGTGGCTATTCTGCTTAATATGGTTTTGGTCTATGCTGTTTTGAAGTCCACCACTCGACTTGAAAAAATCCTGGGAAACGGTGGAATCAGCATTCTGCGCAAGGTATTTGGCATCATCCTTTTGGCAATAGCTGTTAAATTATTCCGCACCAACGCGGGAGTGTAAAACAATTTCGGGTTTCTAGCGTATCTTTGCAGAGTGAAACTGTTAGGCAGATCCATATACTTATTCATACTTCTTGCTTTGGGCGTGTCTCAGGGTGGTGTGTTCATCGAGTCCATGACCTGCCTGAAAAGCGGTTCGAAAAGCATCTCGGTAAACAGCAGAATTAACTGCTGCGATGCTGAGACCAGCAGTAGTCCAACAGGTATTTACAAGGGATGCTGTTGCCTACACGAAACAACTTTCGTAGAGCAAGACAATGAATTGGTCCACACCGCTCCGGCCATCAATATTCCAGTGAGTGCTCCTTTGACCGTTCATTCAATTCTCGAAATTGAGAATGAAGATTACACCCTTTTTGCCGATTTGAGAAATCGTCCTCCACCTGAGGAATCCTTCCAGAACCTTTACTGCGTCTACCGAATTTGATAAGGTCGATTCCATCCCTCGGAATTGAAGTTCAACCTTATTCAAATTAATTATGAAACATACATTTTTGGCCATCGTGGCCATGCTTTGCCTGACTCAGGCACAAGCTCAAAATAAAATCTGCGGACATGTCGAGTCTTCAGATCATGATAAAGAAGGCCCACTCATAGGAGCCTCGGTATTCTGGCTCGGCACAACTACTGGAGTCGCTGGCGATGTTGAAGGTGAATTCTGCATTGAAGAACCAACATCGTACCCAGCAAGGTTAGTAGTAAGCCATGTAAGCTCAGAATCGGATACCATTCTTTTTACTGAATACACAAGCAAGGAAGTGCACGCCCACTTGCAGCCAATCAAACTCGAAACAGTCACAGTTACGGCCACGGAAAAAGCGAGTTCATACGATCTAATGAATCCGATATTAGTGGAAAATCTTGGCTCAAAAGAGTTAAAGAAAGCCGCTTGTTGCAACCTCTCAGAGAGTTTTGAATCCAATGCTTCTGTTGATGTCGTAGTGAGTGATGCCGTTTCTGGTGCGCGAAAGATCCGAATGATGGGCCTTGATGGTGTTTACACTCAAATTCAGGGCGAGAACATGCCTTTGATTCGTGGATTGAGCATGGGTTCAGGTATGTTGAACATTCCAGGAACATGGGTCGAAAGCATCCAAATCTCTAAAGGCCCGGGATCCGTAGTAAACGGCTACGAAGCTATGATCGGTCAGATCAACGTGGAATTTCAAAAACCGGATGAAGCTGACACTTACTTCATCAACTTATATGGAAACGTTGGAGGTCGCGCTGAGGCCAATTTGCAATACGCCAAACAAATCACACCAAAAGTGGGCACCACTTTCTTTGGGCATGCAAGTGCCCGTTTGCGCGAGAACGATTCGAACAACGATGGCTTTATGGACATGCCATTGTCGCAGCAATACATCGGGTTTAATCGATGGAAATTCAAAATGGGTGATTGGCGTGCGCAGGTCGGGGTAAGAGGCAGTTATGACAATAGAATTGGTGGTCAATTAGGATACAAGAAAGGCCTAATAGCAGATGTTCAGCCATACGGAATTGAAATCCTGAATCGGCAAATTGATTTAACGACAAAGACCGCAAAGCTTTTTGATAAGCATGATGACCTGAGTATTGCGATTGTAACCAATTGGAGGTATCACGATTTAAACAGCCAGTACGGTTTAAAAACGTATGAAGCGATTGAACGCATGGCTTACGGCAACCTGATTATTCAAAATGCTTGGAAGGAGGATAAGCACAGACTTCGAGCTGGCGCGAGTTATTTATACGATGATCACGTTCAGCATTTGACAGATAGTGCTTGGCAGATTATCGAACACGTACCCGGTGCATATGCAGAATATACATTCAGCATGCCACTCAAGTTCTCGCTTGTGGCGGGTATCAGAGGGGATTACCACAATAAATTCGGGATGATGGTTACGCCTCGACTTCACCTCAAGTACCATTTGGCAGACCTTACCACAATTCGAGTTTCTGGAGGCAGAGGATACCGAACCGCGCGCCCTTTTGCCGACAACCCAAGTCTTTTTGCTAGTTCCCGCAGAATAGAGTTTACGCCAATGACCAAACCTGAAGAAAGTTGGAATTACGGCATCAGCTTTTCTCACAGCATGCGATTATGGAGACGAGAACTGACCGTTACTTCAAGCTTTTTCAGAACGGAATTCATAAACCAAATGGTGATTGATATGGACTCTGAGCAACGGGCCCTTCATATTTATCCGTTGGAAGGTCGCTCCTACTCTAATTCGTTTCAAATTGATTTGTCCTACGAACCCTTGCCGCGAACGACCATCAACCTCGCCTACAAATTGAACGATGCACACACCGAATACAGGGTTGGTGAATTACTCAATCCATTGGTTGATCGACACCTTGGTTTGATCAATCTTGGTTACTTCACGAAAGGACAGAAAAACTGGGCATTTGATCTCACGGTCCAGTTTCATGGTGATGCAAGAATCCCAAGCACGTCCACAAATCCTGTGGAGTATCAAGTTCCCGTGCGGTCGCCATTTCACGTGATCATCAATGCACAGGTGACCAAAACGTTTAAGTGGTTCGAAGTTTATTTAGGTGCAGAAAACCTCACGAATTATCGCCAACCAAATGCTATCATTGCAGCCGATGATCCTTTTGGCGAGCATTTTGATGCCACCATGATCTGGGGCCCAACCATGGGCATCAACCCGTACCTGGGAATTAGAATGAAGTTTAATCCAAAGAAGAAATCCTAATATGAAAATGAGAAGTTTATTGATTGCGTTGGTGCTTGTTGCAACAGCAAATGTTGCCTCGGCCCAAAAGAAATCCGTTGAGAAAGTGACCATTCAAACCTCGGCCGTTTGCGAAATGTGCAAGACTACAATTGAGGAAGGAATGGTTTACGTGAAGGGTGTAAGAGAAGCCGACCTAAACCTTGAAGATTTTAAGGTAACGGTGACTTACCGGGCAGATAAGACCGATCCCGAGGCGATTAAAAAAGCCATTGCAAAATTGGGCTACACAGCAGATGACGTAAAGCCATTACAAAAGGATTTTGACAAGCTACATGAGTGCTGCAAAGCACCACATGATTGATGTTTATGAGGGGTGAGCTTACCCCACCAAAACAGTTCCTATCATCACGAGTACACCAAGCGTGAAGCCTGCGTAAACCTGTCCAGAGGTATGGGCATCAAGGCGCAATCTGGCGTAGCCAACCAGGCCGCTTATAAGTATGATGGAAAGAATAATCGGCAACAATGCTGATTGGTAACGCATGGTCAAACCAACCAGCAAACCAACTATACATCCCATGCCCAGCATGTGAATGCTGATCTTCCATTTAACGTTGATGGCCATGCAAATGGAAATTCCAATTGCTCCTCCAAGGATCATATTTGGGATGACTGATGGTAGGTTCAGGTCATCCATTTGAAAGAGATAATACGTACTGGCGTGGAATGCCAATACCATCATAAATGGCATGAATCGCTCCTTAGCATCACGGATATACAGATCAGTGATGATGCCCTTTTTCTTAAAGTAAAACAGGCTGATCAAGGGTAGAACAACCATGTTTAGCATCAATACGATGTAGATAAACGTTTGTATTGCTGGCGCCACCACAAAGGCCAAATGTGTGTCAGAATTGAACACAATCAGCACCGAATAAATTGGTACAAATACGGGTTGAAAAACCACACTTAAAAATTGAGCGAACTTGTCTTGGATCATGGTTTCAATTCGAATTCATCCGCATCATTTAACGCACGGAATTTGTCACGGTAATCAAGCAATTCGTCTCTGTTCAGGTCAGCAATAACCCACCCTTCTTCACTAGGTTTTCCTATTGCCAACATGTTTCCTTTTGGGTCGATAACAGCGCTGTCACCCGAATATTCAATTCCTTTTCCGTCCGAACCAACTCTATTTACACCAACAACAAATGCCTGATTCTCGTGAGCTCTTCCATTCAAGAGACTAGACCATGCGGATGATCTGGCAGCTGGCCAGTTCGCAACATAAATCAAGAGGTCATATTGCTTTTCGGGATCATTTGAATTCCGGCTCCAAACAGGAAACCTTAGATCGTAGCAGACCAATGGGCAGATCTTCCATCCATTCAGGTCGATGATTAAACGGTCGGTTCCAGCGGTAAAGTGTTTGTCTTCACCTGCAAAGGTGAATAGGTGCCGTTTGTCATAATGCTCGATAGAACCATCTGGCTTTACCAACACGGCTCTATTGTGAACGCTTTCACCATCACGACAAATGATGCTGCCAAGGATGGCTGCGCTCAGGTTCTCAGCTTGAGTCTTCATCCAATGAAGGGCTTTTCCATCCATCGATTCGGCCAACTCATCCACTTCCATGCTGAATCCGGTGGTGAACATCTCTGGAAGAATGATCAAATCAATATCTGATTCCAGTTGACCTAATCGCTCCGACCAAGCCCCAAGGTTGCCTTCAATATCCTCCCAAATAAGCGGGAATTGTCCGAGGGCAACTTTCATAGTTTGAGCAATTTTTCTGCAGCTCGTTCCAACGTTTCGTTCTCTTTCGCGAAGCAGAACCGAAGCAATTTGTCGTCTTGTTTTTCATGAAAGAAAACCGAGATAGGAATGCTGGCCACACCAATTTCTTTGGTTAACCGAATAGCCATTTCAGTATCAGCCTCATCTGAAATCTTCGAATAACCGAGCAATTGAAAATACGTTCCAGCACTTGGCTCGACAGTGAATTTTGAGCCTTCCAACATTCGATTGAACGTGTCGCGTTTCTCCTGGTAGAAATCGGCCAAACCGAGGTAAAGGCTTTCATCTTGCATGTAATCCGCCAAAGCATATTGTATAGGCGTATTCACCGAAAACACATTGTATTGATGAGTCTTTCTAAACTCTTTGGTCAACTCTTCTGGGGCCAAGACATAACCTACTTTCCAACCGGTGTTGTGATAGGTTTTACCAAATGAATCAACGATGATCGATCGCTCTGCCAACTTAGGATAGCGTGCAACACTTTGGTGCTCCGAGCCATCAAAAATGATGTGCTCATAAACCTCATCACTAAGAATAATGATGTCCGAATCCTTCGTCAACTTCTCAAGTCTCGAAAGATCTTGCGCAGTCATCACCCTTCCAGAAGGATTATGAGGCGTGTTGATGATGATCATCTTGGTTCGCTGGTTCACGAGCTTTTGCACTTGATCCCAGTTTATCAATGGGCCTGATCCACTCACATCCATTTGAACATAAACTGGCTTACCTCCGTGCAACTCGATTGCTGGGACATAACAGTCGTAAGCTGGCTCGAAAATCACTACTTCATCACCCTCATTTATGAAAGTGGAAATGGCCGTGAAGATTGCCTGAGTAGCTCCTGCTGTAACGGTTATCTCTTTATCAGGATCATAACTGATCGAATAAAGGGTTTCCATTTTCTGTGCGATGGCTTCTCGTAAAACAGGTACACCAGGCATTGGTGCGTACTGGTTTCGTTCGGCTCTCATATGCTTGGAAACCAGCTCAACCAACTTCTCTGAAATTGGAAAATCCGGAAATCCCTGTGACAGATTGATGGCTCCAGTTTCGGTTGCCAGTTTGCTCATCACTGAGAAAATGGTCATACCAACATTCGGCAGTTTGGAGTGAATATTCCCTTTGAATTTCATGCTGTGAAGTTAGGATTGCGGACTAAAAGTCTCAACGAGAATATTGAGAGTTCACTATACTTGATCTCCCCAACTCCAACCGCAATGCAAATAGCCGCTTTTCTACTCTTCACGCTTTTCGTTGCGGTCTATTCTTACTTCGCTACGCGGAAAACTGACGAGGATTCTGCGGATGGTTATTTCCTAGGCGGAAGAAGTTTAAGATGTCTCAGTTTTGTATCACTCAGAGCGGAATGAAATGGAGCGAAGAGTCTAGATTCTTCACTTCGCTATGCTACGTTCAGAATGACCATTTTGCTCCAGCCAAAAAATGATGCTCCGAAATCAGGTCAAACGCGAATTTGTAGATCAGTTCAACACAGAGCCACTTCTGGTGCGGTCACCGGGCCGAATTAATTTAATCGGAGAACACATTGATTACAATGGTGGCCTTGTTTTTCCAGCAGCAATTGACAAGGAGATAGTTGTCGCCATTTCCAAAAGCGATACTGGTCAATCCATCTTTGTTTCTGTCGACCTGGAGGATTCAATTAAAATTGAATCTTCAACCCTTGAACTTCAACCGACTGGACATTGGGCAAACTATCCGATTGGTGTGGTTCAACAGTTAGCCAATCGAGGGTTCTCAATCCCAAACTTCAATCTGGTCTTTGCTGGAAACATTCCAATAGGTGCCGGACTCTCCTCCTCCGCTGCATTAGAAAATGGAGTTGTTTTCGGATTGAATAAACTTTTCGATTTAGGCTTGTCAAAACTTGAAATGGTCAAGATCTCTCAGCAAGCCGAGCACGAAGCAGTAGGTGTTGCTTGCGGCATCATGGATCAATTCGCTTCCATGTTTGGGGTTGAAAACCAAGCACTGATTCTCAATTGCGATACGCTTGAACATGAGTCTGTTCCAATTGATCTTGGAGACTACCGGTTGTTGTTGATCAACACGAATGTGAAGCATCAACTCAGTGACTCACCTTACAACGAACGCAGAGATCAATGCGCCAAAGGTCTTTCCGTTTTGCAAAAGACCTTCACAGATTTGAAGGCATTGGCCCACGCGAATCTAGCTCAACTTGAATACGTGAAGGATCAACTTTCAGATCTTGAATTCAACCGTTGTCAATTTGTGATTGAGGAACAGCAACGTGTGCTAGAAGCGAAGTCTACGCTTGAGACCTGCGATATAAACCTGCTTGGCGAATTGCTTTTTGCTTCGCACGAAGGGTTAAAAAACCTGTATGAAGTGAGCTGTTCCGAACTTGATTTTCTTGTTGATCAGGCCAGCGCCAATGAACAAGTTCTTGGAGCCAGAATGATGGGCGGTGGCTTCGGTGGTTGCACAATCAACCTCATTCAGAGCGATCAAGTAGAAGCTTTTATTTCTAGATTGAGCGAACAGTTTGAATTCAAGTTCGGCCGCAAGCCAACGGCAATTGAAGTGGCATTATGTGATGGGACTGGATTAGTTGAGAATCATTGACAATCCAACCAAAATTCAGCTACTTAGCGTTCGTTAATTTAATGAGAACGTTAGCAGAGGTTCAGAATCGTCAATTCGAGTGTCCGCCTTGGGCGGATGTATCGAGAATAAGATTTTGAATCGCTAGAAAGACCGGTTCTCCCTTCGTCAAGCTCAGGACAGGCTTAACGATAATGAAAAGCAAAATCACTCGAACTGACGAGACAGAGAGTAAGTAGACATGGCAGGACACAGTAAATGGGCGAACATAAAGCACCGAAAAGGGGCGAAGGATAAGAAGCGTGCGAAGGTTTTCACGAGGATCATTCGTGAGATTCATATTGCGACCAAGGATGGTGGGCCCGACCCTGATGGAAACCCTGCATTGAGATTGTCCATCTCCAACGCCAAGGGCGCAAACATTCCAAAGGACACGATTGTACGTGCCATCAAAAAAGCATCTGGAGCAGACTCGGCTAGCTACGAGGAGCCGACTTACGAAGGCTATGCTCCATACGGTATTGCCGTTTTTGTAGAGTGTACAACCGACAACTTGAATAGAACAATAGCTTCGGTTCGTTCTGTTTTCACAAAGCGAGGTGGCAGTTTGGGCACCAACGGGTCAC
>JBLFWJ010000039.1:0-20441 GCA_047611425.1 Bacteroidia bacterium
GATTCATCTTATTCTAAGCAGCTTTAAAAGCTTTGTCAATGCAACTTTACCCACAGTTGTGTTATTCAATTGAGCATGATAATATACCGGTTCAATCCTAGCGAGAGCCCAATAGTAAAAAGAATATCCCCCCGGAAAAACTCGTGCAAGCCTGAACCAGCGATTCCAGCTTTTATACTCCTTAGTTAAAGAGGGCGCAGGAACGATTTTGTGATCAACATTAGCAATAGGTTCCACGGAATGATCAACCTTTCCGTTCTTGTGAAAAGAGAGTGAAACGATGCCTCCTTTTTTGCCACTATTTCGAACCGTGTAAACACCTCCATCACAGTGAATATCAGCAAAGCAAAAGTTTCCTAGACTATAGTAAACCGGTTTTGCATCTATTTCCTCGCACACCTGAAAAGAGTGAGTATGGCAGCCTATTAATGCATCGGCACCTGCCGCTATAATAGCCTTTGCCTGTGATAATTGCTCATGGTGAGGAAAGTATCCGTAATCTGTTTTACCACCCCAATGCATCAGAGCCACCACTCTATCAACCCTTGGCTTCAAATCCTTTATCCGGCCTACAATTTCATCCAGATTGAAGAAGTTAGTGCACACCTCGACATCCAAGGGTAGGCTGGGGTGAGTGTCTTCGTGAACGTAATTGACAAACCCCACTTTCCATCCATTAATATCTAGTATCACTGGCTCTTTCACTTTTTTGGAGTCAATGTGAGACCCGATGTATTCGATACCTAGCTCATTGAGCTTGGTTGTAGTGTTTTCAAAACCTTCCTTCAGGTTGTCGTAAAAGTGGTTGGTAGCAAGTGTTACAAGATTAAGGTTGAGGTTCTTTAGTTCATTAAGAGCCGTCAATGAAGTGCCAATCCTCGGGCGCTTTTCCATATTCTGGGAAGACCCAAAAGCCACAACCTCTAAATTTCCCACAACTGCATCTGCATTTTGCAAGGTCGGTTTCACCGCTTTAAAGGGATCTGCACCCTCCTCTATCAACCGTTGGAATGCATCGCTAAATGCAACATCGCCTAAGAATTTGATCTTTATTGACTCCGGTTTTTTTACCACTTCAACAAAAGTATGTTTTCGGTGGAACGAATAGCCTTTTCCTACCTTTGGCCTAACACAAATTCTCTCATGATATTTGCCATAAGTCGCGATACAGGTGACCTTTCGAAACATTTAATGGCTGCCCAAACGTTCGAGTGGGGAGGCCACAAAATTCATACTGAAGTCAATCCTTTACGAACCGATCAGGTAACCCACTTTTCCGAAAGTGTATGGCAATTCACTAGTTCCGAGCCTTACGTAAGAAATACAGACGCCTCATATTCCAAGGTCAAGTCGCTTGAACCTTTGAAGGACCTGATGGAAAAAGCCGAGAATAATTTTTGTGGGATTGAGGTTAGACAAACCGAAAATGGCTGGAAATTTATCGGCCATTCTGCAAGAATCACAAGAGCTAGGTTGTATTATACGGTGCTAAGAGACTCTATCGTCTTTAGCTACGACCTCAGAGATTTATTGCCTTTCACAGATAGAAGACTTGATTTAACGGGAGCCTATTCCATCCTAAAGTATGGAGATGTTCCGGAGTACATTACCTGCGTTGAGGACATTTACACTATTCCGGTAGGAATGTACTTGGAGTTTGATTCGAATTCGTTTGAATCAATTTTGCAAAAGAAAATGTTTGGGCCCGATGACTTAGATTATTTCTTCAAGTTGGATTTTCCAATGGATGGAGGAGACATTCCTAAAACCCAGAAATTACTGGAAGAACAATTCAGTTTTGTTGCCAGTTTGGATCCACTTGTTCCAATAAGTGGTGGTGTGGATTCCACACTTCTCAATAGTTTGATAGACAGGTATTCGGACAATCCATATCCTGCTTACTATATGCAGTTTGGGGATGATGACCCAGAATTAAAATTTGCCAAAGAAGCAGCCAAAGGCACCAAAGCAGAGCTTTATGTTGGGGTTTTTAGGCCTGATGATATGATTGATTCATTTCAATCTCAGAATGAAAAGTTGATTCAACCAATCGGTGAGAGCTCTACGATTTCTATCGCATATTATTTCCGACATGATTTGCATAAAGGCAGAAAAGTCATGGATGGCACTTTAGCCGATGGCTGTTACGGCAGTGCCGATTACAACAAGAATATCATTGGCGATATTCCCAATCGACCTAGATGGCAACAACAGTTAAATGAAGAAATAGCAACTCACCTCCAATGGAATCGAACGAGTTGGGAAAACAGATTTCATCCAAGGGATAGTAACATGCCAGACCCATACCTCCAGTATATGGATGTATATCTAGGTCCGTTTGGAAACACCCTTTTAAAGGATGCCCAAAGGCATTGCGAAACCCTTTTACCGATATGGCAACGCTATTACGATTATTTAAAAGTTGACCCTAAAGATCAGGACGACTGGATGAAATACAGTGTTTTGAAAATGGTGAACTACGCATGCAAAAACAATACAGCTAAGAGTTACGACAACGCTCAACCTGGAAACAGCGGGCTTTACCCTTTTACATGGAAAGCACTTCTTGAGGATCAAGGCCATTATCATTGGTTAGAAAAAGCAGCCAATGGAATTATTAAGTATCCGTTGAAGAAGATCTTGGAACAATACAAAGACCATGATTTCATTTACCGCAAAAAGGTTGGATTGAATTCTTGCTTTGAAGATTGGATACATCATGACCCAAACAGAAACTTTCTGTGCAACCTTCTTTCTGTAAAGGGAGGAATATCGGAACACTTTCTAGGTAGAAAACAAAACGCACTTATTTCAAAATTTCAGAAGACTGAACTTCATCCAAATCTGGCTCATTTGGTTATCAATCTTGCTATCCTGCAAGCTTGGATGGATAGAAATATGGTGACCATCAATTAAGGATGGCGAACATTCTTTACATCGGTGACCCATTCAGTGTTCATGAATTAAAATGGATGAGCTTCTTCTCGAAGAAGACCGAATACAACGTTTTTATTGCCGCACAAGACATTGATGTTGAAAGAATGACTGAAGCCGATTTTACACGGTTGAAAGAAAATGACATCAAACTCATAACTGGTTTACGCTTTTACTCTGCAAGGCGTCCTTGGGACAATTGGCATTCCGCTAAAGTTATTCGAGCGGCCATCGAGGAGCATAAAATAGACCTAGTACATGGCTTGTTTTTTACGCCCTACTGTGTAAACACGCTCTATTCTATTCTTCCTACCGTAATCACATCTAGGGGGTCTGATGTGCTGGTGGTGCTGCCAGAACTAAGGTTAAAAACGGGGTTGCAAGGCTGGCATGACAAACACCTGTTTGGAGTCTTTAAAAAAGTGGTTTTAAAGGCACATGCAATAACATGCACTTCTACAAAACAACAGGAAAGCTTACGTTCTCTTTTCGGTCAAACCACTGAAACTGACTTGATTAGAACTGGAGTTGATGTTGAGGCCATCTCACAGGCCGACATCAGCCGGAGTCCGATAAAGAAAACCCAAGGAAAGAAATTGATCTTTTTCCCTCGATACATTGCGCCACTGTATAATACGATGCTACCGGTAGAAGCAATAAAGCTTTTGCCAAAAGATTTGATTGAAACATGCCAGTTTGTGTTCATTTCTGGCAGATACCATAATCCGTCTTACTTTAACAAGGTTAAGCGTAAAATGGCCGAATTAGAAGTTGAGCACGTCTTTCTTGACCATATGACTCAACAGGAGATTTGGGCAATATACCGGCAATCTGACCTTACGATTATGACCCCAAAATCAGACGGCACGCCCAACAGTGCCTTGGAAGCTATGGCTACCAAAAGCCAGCTAATAATGGGAAATCTTAATTACGACTCGGACCTTTTTAATGATCAATCTTGTATTAAAATGCAGTCAGACGAGCCATCGGAATTGGCCGCATTAATGACCTCGGCAATCACTCAACCCAATATAAATCTCCTAGAATCAGCATACAAAACAGTTTTAGAAAAGGGAAATAGGACAGTGGAAATGGGCAAACTGGAAGAAATTTATAAACGATTACTAGGTTAAACCACCTTTTTTAAATGAGTCTCCTTTTCCAACGACTCGTTACTCTTTCTCAAATCAAATATTCGATCACAGAAAATCGGGTAGTTTACTCTTGCACTGTAGAACGTACCCCAAATTTCTTGAGCACGGGCACGCAAAATCATGTATTGTTGATCAGGCATTTTAGCTACTTCAATTAAGGCCTGGGCAACTTCCTGAGTTTGAGGATCGGTGGTCAAAAGAATACCATTCTCACCATCCAATACGATCTCAGCCACTCCGCCAACATTAGTAGCAACTGTTGGAATTCCAAAACTCATGGCTTCCATAATACTCACCGGTATTCCATCCCACTTACTTACAGTCACAAACAGATCAATTTCATTTTCCGAGTAATAGTTGATTAACTCCCAATTAGGTACACGACCTCTAAAATTGAACGAAACATTGGTCTTTGGTCCTAGAAATTGCCCTGCCAATGTCTTTAGTTCAGCCATTAATGCACCTTCTCCAAAATGAATCCATTCTATTTCCAAATCATCAATTAGGGCCAGTGATCTAATCAATAAATCAACCCGTTTTATGCTAATCAGATTAGAACAACTGACAATTCGGAACCTTCGGAATCTTCGATGTATCTCCTTCTTTGAACGGCCTGTTCGGATTCCCAGTCGGCTTGAAATGATTTTATTGGAATCAACCAATTGATCGAATTTTGCAAGCAGATAGTTTCTCCCATTTTCCGAAATGGTAAACACGGCATCCAGATCATTGAATATCGATAGTCTAAAAGGTAGATAGTCATACGCACTTCTCTCGAAGTAAAGATCCCATCCATGGGCTCTAGCTAGTGTTGTATACTCAGGGTTTTTCTTTCCAAGTTCAGCTATAGAATGTGCGTATTCGGAACACCAATACGAGTATAAAAAAACCTGATCCTTGGCCCCAGTTCTATGACTTACCAACTCATCCAGCTTGTGTTGCAATCGAAGTGACTTGGTTCTTGAAACCACAAGGGTTTTTAAAACTCCCAATGAAATGTTCCCTTGACTTACCTCTCTAATATTCCTCAACTCTTCCTTAACAACATCATCAAAGAAAAGACGCCAAACATTAATCAACTTCTGCCACCAATTATAGGTTTTACCAGCATGAATTACCTCTGCGTTATAAGGAAGAACAAATTGCTGATCCTCGTGCTGACAAGGTTCTGTAGTGATGATGTGGATTCGATTGAATCGATCTGCTAAAAACCTCAGTTCAGTTTCGAGGAACGGCTCACCATACCCAAAAGGATAGTTGCTTACTACAATAAACAGATGAGTTACGCCCGCCATGCTGCTAAGATCGGGATTTTGACCCGTTAACTCGTTAGATTTGCCACATGTGCGGAATTGCAGGCTTTTATTCTTCGGATCAGTCACTGGGAATGCCAGAGCTTAAACAAATGACCGACCGCATTAAACACCGTGGCCCGGATGCCGGAGGACACTACTTGGAAAACGGTTTTGGACTGGGACATCGCAGGCTCAGCATTATAGATCTTAGTGAACAATCCAACCAGCCTTTCACAAGTGCAGACGGGCGTTATGTGATGGTGTACAACGGTGAAGTGTACAATCACAAAGAGGTTGCTGCCGAATTAGGTATTAAAACCAGAACAACTTCTGATACAGAAGTAATCATTGAGGCCTTTGCGAAAAAAGGACCCGAAATGGTGAAAATGCTAAACGGCATGTTCGTAATGGTTATTTATGACAAGGTCGAAAATAGACTATTCATCTTCCGAGATCGTCTGGGAATCAAGCCGTTATACTATTCCACCAAGACACATTTCTTATTTGGATCCGAACTAAAATGTCTTGTTGATCAGATCAAAGACCCGAGCATTGATGATGAGGCTGTGGCTAAATTCCTTCACATGGGATATATCCCTGAGCCACACTCTATTTTCAATGAAATCAGAAAATTTCCTTCAGGATATTATGCTGAATTCGTATCAGGTAAACTCGTCTTTACCCAGTATTGGAATCCTGAAGAAAAGGTCAGCTCAAGCATTCTGACTGATGAGAATGCGGCAGTGGACCAACTTGAAAGTCTGATGCTAGACAGCGTTGGAAAGCGATTGATGAGCGATGTACCATTTGGTACTTTCCTTAGTGGCGGCATAGACTCAAGTTTGGTAACCGCTCTTGCTCAGGCCAATTCAGATAAACCGATTAAGACTTTCTCGCTTGGTTCTGTAGAAAAGAAATACAACGAGAGTGCTTTTGCACGAGCAGTTTCCAAGCATTTAGGCACCGAGCATTACGAGTATACCGTTACGGAAAAGGATGCTCTGGATTTAGTGGAAGACATTCCTGATTGGTACGATGAACCTTATGCTGATTCCTCAGCCATACCAACCATGTTGGTTAGCCAAATGGCACACAAGGAAGTTACCATGACTTTAAGTGGTGACGGTGGGGATGAATTGTTTATGGGTTACGGAGCTTACAATTGGGCCTACAGATTGAATAAGCCTCATTATAAGGCATTGAGAAAGCCATTAAGTGCATTTCTCAGCTTGGGTTCCGATCACAAAAAGCGTGCAGCCAAGGTTTTTAATTGGAGTAATGAATCTGCCCTACCCTCCCATATATTCAGTCAAGAACAGTGCTTGTTTTCTCAGGCAGAGGTAGATGATTTGGTGATAAAAAAAGCCAATTCTGCACCAAATAACCAATACGTGGACCTTACTCGAAGCCTCGATTCCGCAGAAATTCAAGCGTTTTATGATCTTCGATACTATTTAAAGGATGACCTGCTAACTAAGGTGGATCGGGCTAGTATGCGATACTCGTTGGAAACACGAGTGCCGATTCTTGACCATCGTGTGGTGGAGTTTGCACTTAACCTGTCACCATCACTAAAAATGAAGGATGGCGAAATGAAGTATTTGCTAAAGCAAGTGTTGTATCGGCACGTGCCCAAGGAGATTTTCGATAGACCAAAATGGGGTTTTAGCATTCCGCTTGTAAAATGGTTAAACGGAGAACTTTCATACCTGATTGACGATCATCTAAACAAGGCAAATATTGAGGCCTGCGGATTTGTTAGGTGGCCAGAAGTAGGCCGTTTAATCAAACTATATCGAGGCGGGCAAAGCCATTTGTACAACCGCCTATGGCTGCTGATAATGCTGCATATGTGGAAGCAACGTTTTGATGCTAGATCATGAACCATCAACCTGAACTTCGGGGAACGAATATCGCAATCGGCCAAGATGTTGAATTCGGAATCAACGTAGTCATTTACCCCAATGTTAAAATTGAAAATGGTTGTACCATAGAAGATCACTGTATCATTGGTCATCCGGCAATGGTAGATTCTGGATGGACTAAAATTGATTCTTATTGTACGATTAGAAGCCACACAGTTATTTATTCTGGAGTTTCAATAGGCTCTAGTTCCAGCACTGGCCATCACGTTTGTATTAGGGAGAAATCGATAATTGGCAAAGGATGCAGCATAGGGTCGTACTCCGATCTTCAAGGTAATTTGAAGATGGGCGATTATTGCCGCCTACATAGCGATGTACACTTATGTCAGGGTAGCACTCTAAAAGACTTTGTGTTCATCTACCCACGAGTTACGCTAACCAATGACCCCTATCCACCATCATTGGTTACTGAAGGGCCAACGATCGGGTCATACACTCAAATTTGTACTGGAACCACGGTTTTACCAGGAATCACAATAGGTGAAAACTGTTTGATAGGTGCTGGTTCGTTGGTTACCAATGACATTCCGAATCACGTGTTGGCATTTGGGCATCCCGCGAGGTTACAGGGAGAGATATCAGAACTCTTAGGAGAAAACAAGCCCAATTACCCTTGGATGTATCGCTTTGACAGGAACATGCCCTGGGAAGGTCAAAATTTTGATGTTTGGTTAAAGGACCAGAAATGATAGTCTCATTTGTAATACCAATATTTAATTGTGAGGGCAATATCATTCCACTTTTCGAGGAGCTACAATCAGTTTCTAGTCAATTCCCAATGTATCAACCAGAGTTTATTTTTGTTAATGATCACTCGACTGACAGCAGTTTAGAGGAGCTTCAAACGCTTAGCTCGCAACACGTCAAAATTGTTGGGCTTAGCAAGAATATTGGTGCATATTCTGCAGTGCTAAGAGGTTTAGAACATGTAACAGGCGAGCGTGTAATTGTAATGGCAGGGGACGGACAGGATGATCCGGTAGTGGCCTTCAACCTCATCGGAATGACAAACGAAACGGGACTATCGGGAGCATTTAGACTTGATAGCAGCAACGGCATTTTAGCAACCGTATTTCACAAACTGATAACCCAACTTACCGCTCCGTCTGGGTCAGGACGCATTCTGGATATTGTGGTATTTCCTTCTGAATTGATTTCAAAAGTATTGTCGGACCCCAGATGCAATGCCCACCTTTTCTATGGCCTAGACGCAATGGTTAAGACGAAGATGCTGTTTGAGCACAGCAAACGAAAAAGAGCTCACGGCACGTCAGGCTGGACGATTCAGAAAAAAATCAGGCTCACAATCAATTGTGTTTGGGTATTCACCTTGAGAAAGTTTAGGTAGATATAGTTACTACCTGTTCTTCTTCAGGTATCTCCTCTTCGATAATTCCCCTTTCAAGCATCCATCTATATCGTACGATATAAAGGCCGGCAACAAAAAATGGCATCGCTGGGATTTTGTATCGAACAAGGGAACCAAAATTTGATGTGGTTAACCCAACCGAAAATGCAAAGAAGATTGCGAAAGAAAAACAAAACATTACGAGTGGTTGATTCAACGTAACCTTCATAAAACCAAACGGGCCAATTCGAAGTAATAAGTAAAGAAACAGGAGCATAATTACTGTATTTTCAATAGCAGAAATAAGCATCACCACGTTCCTCACATCAAGCAGGGTAGGCCTAAACAAGCCTGCAAATATTGCTGCGGGTGCTTTGCTAATAATTCCAGTTAGTGATGCGTCAAAATCCCCGATATCGAATGAATTTCCTTCATAAGCTTCTCGTTTCAAATCTTGTTGTGTGGCGGCTGCTTTATCCAAAAGTGAGTCTACTGATCCATAGGCTCCCAACGATTCTGCGCTTCGTGATACGACAAACCCACCAATCACTGCTGCAATCATAAAGAACATTGGAAAGGACAAAATCTTAATAAAATTGCTCTCAATGCTTTGCATTCTCTTGAATACTAAAAGCACCAAGCAGCCGGGCATTAAACCTAAAAAGATGTAAGGTTTAACCGAGATTAAAACAATGGAATTAACCACCACCATTGCAAGGTTGATGAGCACTTTATGCCTTCGGAGGCTAACGTTATAAAATGAATAAGCAAACCAACAAGCAGCCGAAAATGTATATGTGTCCTTTAAAATTCCACTGCCCCAAAACAAAACGGATGGAATGAAAAGCACGGCAATGGCCATCTCTTTTCTTAGCGTGGGGTACTCATTTGTAAACATGATATACAGCCTCCAAACTCCCATGTATGAGAATATTGCAACTAAAATCGTACAACCAAAAAAGCTATCAATCGACAGCGCGTAGGGAATTGAAGTAAATCGGGTAACTGCATAAGACTTAGAGTCTCGGAGGAAAATAGACGCAGGAGATCCCGTTTCATCATCAAAGCAAAAGAAATTCATTATAGAAGTATCGCCAAAAAGAATATCTAGGTAGCAGAAAAAATCCTTAAACATGAGGTTTCGCAAGGTTCCTGCATCTTCCCAATAATTCAGCGTATCACCACCTCCGTAATAGAAAACGTAAATTATTGCTAGGGCCAGGCCACCAAATATTTTGGCCATCATTCCTCTCGTATAGTACTGGTAAACCGGATTATCAGACTCTCTCCGGAATTGGATTCTTCTGGCAATCAAGATGGCTAGAATAGTAAATATCGGTACTAGGATAAAATCCCACGGTCCGATATAGTCCATTACTTGCATGGGAGCCAAAGGTAAAAGCCCTTGCCACACGGCAATCATTTGACGATGATCTTGCTACTTTGCGCCAATGAAGGTTCTATACCTAACATATGATGGCCTAACGGATGGGTTAGGACGATCTCAGGTCATACCATATTTGGAAGGAATTGCTGCAGATGGGCATGAAATAATAGTATTAAGCTTTGAAAAGCCGGATAAGACAGAACATGATAAGCTGGTAATTAGGCAATTGCTTGAAAAACCAAAAATTGACTGGGAGCCCCTCACGTATACAAGCAGTCCTCCAGTGCTTTCAACGGTTTACGATATTCTTTCATTGCGAAAAAAGTGTCGGTCGCTTCATAAGGAAATTGGTTTTGATGTGGTGCATTGTAGAAGCTATATCACGTCATTAGTAGGTCTTCACTTAAAAAGACGGTTCGGGATTAAGCTCATTTTTGATATGAGGGCTTTTTATGCAGACGAACGCGTAGATGGTGGTCTTTGGCCTCAGACTTCCTTCGTTTTCAGAGCAGTTTACAACTACTTTAAAAAGAAAGAAAAGTCATTTTTGTCTGAGGCTGACTACACCATTAGCTTAACCACAAAGGGTAAGGAGGTCATTCACTCTTGGAATGATATTGAAAATCAACCGATACCAATAGAAGTTATTCCATGCTGCGCAGATCTAGATCACTTCAACCCTCGAAATGTCGATGTCGAGGCAAAAACCGCACTTAAAAACAAGTTAGGTCTAAATGGAAGTGAGTTGGTTCTAACCTACCTGGGATCTATTGGCACTTGGTATATGCTGGATGAAATGCTAGACTTTTTCAAAGTTCTGCATTCTAAAAAACCAGAGAGTCGATTCTTTTTCATCACACTCGATGATTCGAAAATGATTCTAGAGGCAGCGAAGCAAAAAGGAATTCCTGAGGAATTGTTCATCATTACACCAGCAGCTAGAGAAGAAGTTCCCACCTATTTGAGTTTGGCTGATATTGCGTTTTTCTTCATAAAGCCAGTGTTCAGCAAAACAGGCTCCTCCCCTACTAAACATGGAGAAATGCTCGGCATGGGGATACCAGTAATCTGCAATGGAAATGTTGGAGATATGAGCTCGATTGTACCAGGGTCGGGAACCGGGATTGTGGTCGAGTCATTTGACCAAACGGCTTATCTACAAGCCGTTAACCAGATTGATGCACTTCTTAAAACTCCACCTGAAACCTGTCAGAAATTGGCTGATGAAATTTACAGCCTCAAGACCGGAGTGAAGCGTTATCAAGGAGTATATCGAGCCCTCAAAAAACAATAGTGCAACGCAAATGACGATTTCTCAAATGGATTGAAAAATTCAATTGAGAATCCAATGCGTGCATCTATTTTTAGCCTACTCCAATTTACCGACCAACTCCTCCCGAATGACCTATCTGAGTCAGTCTATAAACCGTGCCGCTGAAGGCCAAACCCTCGTTCTAAAATTACAGTATGCGTTGTTTTTAACTGGGGCTTTCATTTTGTTGCTTCCTATTCCATGGTTAGCTGTTGTAATTGCCATGACCATGCTTTGGTATGGCATAATCGGTTGGACCTACAAAACCGCTCCTATGGTTTGGGTCGGAAACAAATTGGGTTTGCTGGCCAAGAGTTTAAGTAGAATCATGATGAAGGATGAGCGCAATAGCAATTATCTATTCTCCTTTATTGGAATAGGAATTTACGCACCTGTATTATTCTTCTGTTCATACTACGTTCAGGTAACTTATCTGGGCGCTAATGAAGGTTGGGGCTGGCAAAATTGGTTGGCTGCCTTGGCTTACAACGTCCTTAATTACGGGCCATACTTCGCGTTCTTTTCTAGAGTTGCCACTTTGATTCACAAGGAAGGCCATGAACCTAAAGGGCTTTTCAAAAGCAATTTCAGTTTCATGAATAACCTTCATGGGCACTTTTTGTCTATCCTCTACGGACATGTTCCACAGGCTTACCCGATGGGACATATGCGTATTCATCATAAGCACGACAATGCTCCAGAAGATGTAACCTCAACAGTGTTTTACGACCGATCTCATGCGGCTCGCTTTCTGATTTATCTGTTCGAATTTGCCCTTTTCTGGTCAGGGTTTTCAGTAGCTAATTATCACCGAAAAAAAGGAAAGACCAAAGAGTTTGGAAAAATGGTTTTGGGAATTGTCATTTTCTATGGGGTTATAACTGCTGTGATGTCGGTCAACTTCTGGTTTGGATTTGCCTATTTGTTGATTCCTCACATGTCGTGCATTTTTCTTCTTGCAGCTATAAATTATACGTGGCATGCTTGGACAGACCAAAGTGAACCCAAGAATATATACAAGAACAGCATCACCATTTTGGAAGGCCAATACAATGTCTACAATGAAGATTTTCACGTTGAGCATCACAAACGACCTCAAACGCATTGGGAAGAATATCCGGTGAACTATAAAAAACACTTGGATGAATACAAGAAGAACCGTGCTGTCATCTTTCGGGACACACAAGCATTCGAAGTCTTCTTTCTGATTTTATTCAGTGATTACGATAAAATGGCCGACAAGTTTGTTGATCTAAACGGTGATATGAGCCGAGATGACATCAAGCAATTGCTTCAAGACAGGCTGAGGCCAATTCCGGTCTGAGTACACAACTTAGATACATATGTTGATGGCTACATTTGCCCGCCACCAATAAAAGTAAATCAATGTCAAAAATCATCGTAATCGGAGCTGGTATGGTCGGAAGCGCCATGGCTCGAGATTTATCGAAAGATCACGAAGTCACTTCTGCAGATATCAACCTAGATGCATTAAATCGACTCAAGAATGAGTTTGGAATAAACGTAATGACGTTGAATGCTTCAAATGAAACGGAGCTCAAGTCGGCCATTGCAGACTTTGATTTGGTTGTATGCGCAGTTCCAGGATTCATGGGGTTTCAAACTTTGAAATGGATCATAGAAACTGGAAAGGATGTTTCTGATATTTCCTTTTTTCCTGAGAATTCTTTGGAACTGGATGCGTTGGCAAAACAGCATGGCGTTACAGCTATAGTTGATATAGGGGTTGCTCCTGGAGTGGATAATTTGATCCTCGGTTATTACAATGAGCGAATGAAACTGGACACATTTGAATGTCTTGTTGGTGGTTTGCCAAAAGTGAAAAAGTGGCCTTTTGCTTACAAAGCGCCATTCTCACCAATTGATGTAATTGAGGAGTACACTCGACCAGCACGGTATGTTGAGAATGGTTTTGAAGTGGTTCGAGAACCGTTAACAGATGCAGAGTTGATTGAATTCGATAAAGTCGGAACGCTTGAATCCTTCAATACGGATGGCTTGAGATCGATCATTCATACCATGCCCCATATTCCGAATATGAAGGAAAAGACACTTCGGTATCCAGGACATATCGATTTGATTAAGGCGCTGAAAGCAAGTGGGTTCTTTTCGGAAGAAAAAATCGAAGTGAACGGAACCTCTGTTTCACCGATAGATTTTACATCTAAGGTTTTGCTTGATGAATGGAAATTAGGTACAGAGGAAGAGGAGTTTACCGTCATGCGCGTTGTAGTGGAAGGAGATGATGATGGAACCAGAAAAAAAGTCAGCTATCATTTGTATGATGAGTATGATCTATCAACTAAGGTGAGTTCAATGTCTCGAACAACTGGATATACCTGTACAGCTTCAGCCAATTTGATACTCGGTGGTCACTTCAACGAAAAGGGGGTTTTTCCTCCAGAGTTGGTTGGTGGAAAAGGCGATTGTTTTGAATTTGTGATGAACTATTTGGCTGACCGCGGAGTCGTTTACAGGAAAGAGGAAGAGATCCTGTAGCTTTCGATTTTCCATCTGCTAATATGAATTTCAGACAACCCCTTCTGATTATTCTGATTTGCCTTGGCTTGAATTCTCAAGCACAGGAGATTCGCGAATACATCGACCTTCAAACGCATCCATGCATGCATTTGATGTTCAATAAATTCGGTCCTGGACTCACCTATTTCGATGAGTCGAATCCACCAGAACTAAGCCACAAGCACTTTTTCGACAATATTCTGTACGCTAATTATGTCAGGAAGAACTCAGGTTCGAGGATTCTGTGTGTTGGTTCATTGAACAAAGAGAATGCTTCTGCAAAAAAGGGGCGCAAGGTGGTTTTGGCACAAATCGCCTACGTGAATAAAGTTGTAGCAGATCACCCGGAAGATTTCGCGCTCGCGAGAACACCACAAGAAGTAAGAGACCTCATTCACAATACGGATAAAACGGTTTTTATCCATTGTATTGAAGGAGGCAGACGTCTGGTGGAAAGTGCAGAAGATGCTCAGTTTTGGGCCGACCAAGGCGTTGCTTTCATTACGCTAATCCATCTGATGGATAGCAAGTATGGTGGCTCTGGAATAAGACCTGGATTTGGAACAAATCTTCTGAATTTGGGCGCACGATTTCGCAGAAAAAAGAAAAGAGGTTTGACTGAAAAAGGCCGAAACGCGATTAAGTGGTTAGCCGATGTTGGCATCATGACAGACATCACGCATATGTCGGATTCGTGCAGGAAACAGACCTTGGATTTCATGATGGAGAATGACATTCCGCCACTTGTAACCCACGATATGTTCAAGCCAATCCAAAATCATCCAAGAGGAATAGCTGAGGAGGATATCATCAAGATATACCAAGCTGGTGGGATGATGTCAATACCGAATAGTGGTGTGTCTTTAGAGCCTTATAATCCAAGGGAGGACTATAAGAAGACGTTAGATTCAATGGAAGATTATTGTCCAGAATCTATTGACTCGTACATCTTTACTTACAACGCATTGAATGGATTTGTAAAGGAGCATGCCTCAGAGGCTTTGAATGGCCAGTATGCGGATTACATGCTTCTAACCGAAGACCAAAAGGTTGACCTGGCCATTGGGTTTCAATCTGATAACAATGGATGGTTAAATCATCATCGTCCTCGATATGGTGAAGAAGGCTGTTTTAGAATTGAGAGGGACACGGTTTACAATCCGGTCGACATTCAGGGATTAGCCCATGCCGGGTTAATTCAAGACAACTGGGACTTGATGGAAAGTGAAGGAGTCGATTTAGATCCGATTAGAAGATCATCAGAGAAATTCCTTCGAATGTGGGAGTACTTTTTAGATAACAAAGGGAGATTCGAAGACCATAAAGAATCAAGGGGGCAATAGCTTTTGGATGTTCTTTCTGGATGCGGAATAAACCATAGACTTTTGCGAGCCAAACCCTGTTCTGAATCAGTTTTTAATTAGGTTAAATAAGTAACTTTCGCAGTTAATGATTGGTGTTAATCCTGTTTAAGAATATCGTATGACTTGGTTTAGTAGAGTTACTTCTTGTGTATTAATCAGTTTCATCTTTATCGGGTGCAGCTCAAATTCGAAGGAAAATGTAGACGAAAGCCTTCCAAAAAAATCTCAGCCTGAAAAACGATTTAAAATGCTGGGGGCTAAAGAGTCAGGTATAGAATTCAAGAATACAATCACTGAATCTCCAAAAGCAAATTATTGGAACTACGAGTATTTCTATAATGGAGGGGGAGTCGCTATTGGAGATATAAATAATGATGGCCTTTCCGACATATACTTTACAGGTAACATGGAGCCCGATAGGCTTTACCTTAATAAAGGAGATTTAATTTTTGAAGACATCACAGACGCTGCAATAGGCTCTGCAATTGACGGGTGGCACTCTGGTGTTGCAATGGCAGATGTTAACTCGGATGGATATTTGGACATCTATGTATGTCGAGCCGGATGGTATGATGACGTAGAAAAGCTGTCCAACCTCTTATACATCAATAACGGAAACATGACTTTTACAGAAAGTGCAGAAGCCTATGGTTTGGCTGACCAAGGGAGAAGCACGCAATCTGTATTCTTCGATTTCGATGGTGATGAAGACGTTGACATTTATGTGTTGAACGCACCGCTTTTAACAGATGGAGATTTCAATTCCCTTGAAATTGAAAAGATGATTGATAATAAGACATCAATTACGGATCGGTTATACCGTAACGATGAAGGAAAGTTTACAGATGTTACAGACCAGGCAGGAGTTAGAAACTTTTCCTATGGACTTGGCGCTGGTGTTGGAGATGTCAACCAAGACGGCCTACCCGATCTTTTTGTTTCTAATGATTACATAGGACCAGACAATTTATATATAAACCAAGGTGATGGGACATTTAAAGACGAGGTGCGGACAATGACCGGTCATATTTCCAATAACGGAATGGGAAATGATATTGCTGATTTTAATAATGATGGTTTTGTAGATATTATAGAGGTGGATATGGTTAGTCCCGAGCATACTAGATCAAAAAAGAACATGGCAGGCATGAGTTCTGAGGAGTTCTGGAGTGCGGTCCATGTTGGCTATCATTATCAATACATGACAAATACGCTTCAACTAAATAATGGTAATGGAACCTTTGGCGAAATAGGACATTTAGCCGGTGTGGCCAAAACCGATTGGAGTTGGGCTCCGCTATTTGCGGATTTTGATAATGATGGTGATAAGGACCTCTTCATAAGCAACGGCCTGAAGAGAGATATGGGTGACAATGATTACGTGAGCTTTCTTGAAGAGATCAAAAAGGTTACTCGTAATCCAAAAATCACCTTGTTGCTTTCTAAAGCGCCAACTACCAAATTGAAAAACTACATGTTTGACAATTTAGGTGGATTATCATTCGAGAATGTAGCTGATTCTTGGGGTTTGGGCGAGGCGTTGAATAGCAACGGTGCCGCTTATGGAGATTTAGATAATGATGGTGACCTTGATTTGGTTCTGAATAACGTGGATGATTATTCTTGCGTTTATGAGAATCAGACTGATAAAATTGACAATAAAAACTCTTTACGAATCAAACTTGAAGGTGATTTTGCCACTGTTCTAGGATCAAAAATCCGTGTGACCACAGATTCAGGCGAACAGTTTCAAGAGTTCTACACAAGTAGAGGTTTTCAATCCTCTGTTGAACCTGTAATGCACTTTGGACTTGGTGATGAGACTGTTGCCAAATCCGTGTCGGTCACTTGGCCAAACGGATCGTACACCGAAATGTCAAACGTTAATGCGGGATCCATAAGTATCAATCAAAATAACTCTGGCTCTACGCCAAGTCCCGTTAATATTGACCGGGCTTTTGCAAAGAATAAAAAGGCACATGGGTTAAATTTTGAACATAAGGAGAATACGTACAACGACTTTGCCTTTGAAACACTTTTACCGCATAAGCAGAGTGAGTTCGGGCCGTTTATGTCACAAGGGGATGTTAATGGTGATGGGCTTTCGGACGTATTCATTGGTGGAGCCATCGGTCAATCTGGAGCCCTGTATGTTCAATCGACAAATGGAAGATTTAGTAAATCATCAAGCCAACCGTGGTCAGGACATAGAGAACGGGAGGATCTTGGGTCAGAATTATTTGATGCTGATGGAGACGGAGACTTAGACTTATATGTAACAAGTGGAAGTAATGAGTTTCTTAAAAGTCCGGAGCTTGATGACAGATTATACCTAAATAATGGGACTGGAAAATTCTCCTATTCATCGGACGCCCTTCCCATTGGATTTGGCTTTAGTACACAAGTGGTGAAAAGTGGAGATGTGGATGGGGATGGTGATCTTGATCTCTTCGTAGGTGGACGAACAACTCCACGTGTCTATCCGTTTCCACCTAAAAGTCATCTGCTCATCAACAACGATGGAAAATTCACAGACGAAACGAGCACAAGGGCACCACAACTTGTTAAACTTGGTATGGTAACCGATGCTGAATTTTTGGATCTTGACAAAGATGGAGACCTTGATCTTATTGCCGTAGGCGAATGGATGAATCCAAAAGTTTTTGAAAACCGAGGAGGCACATTTAAGGATCAAAGTGATCTTTGGGGAACAGATGGTTTGATTGGCTGGTGGAACAGCATTGACTACGGTGACTTTGACAACGATGGCGATATTGACCTTGTAGCAGGGAATCTTGGTTGGAATTCAAAATTTCATGGATCCCCAAATCACCCATTCCAGGTTTATCTAGCCGATTTCGATGATAATGGTAAACCTGATATTGTCTTAGCAAAAGATCAGGGAAATGTAATTTACCCCGTACGTGGGCGTGAGTGTTCTTCTGAACAAATGCCTTTCATAAAAGAGAAGTTTCCGGATTTTGATGGCTTTGCAAAGGCAAGTCTATTTGAAATTTATGACCAGAATAAATTGGCTAATAGTATTCAATATTCAGCTACGCAAATGAGAAGTTCCGTGCTCCTAAACGAAGGTGGTACCTTCAAAAAGGTGGACCTACCAGAACGCGCTCAAATATCTCCAATTCAGGATATCATCGTAAAAGACTTGAACGAAGACGGAAACCTAGATCTAATTGTTGCAGGTAATATGCATGGTACGGAAGTAGAAACCGTGAGACAAGATGCTGGTGATGGACTACTATTGCTTGGAAACGGTGATGGAACTTTCAATGCAACCCCCGGTCATCAAAGTGGACTACATGCATCTGGAGATGTTAAAGATCTTCTTCTGGTAGAGACTAAAAACGGAGAAGTCCTATTTGTAGCTAGGAACAATACATCTGTGCAATCCTATAGCTTGGAATAGCCTTCGTTATAACTCGGAAACTCCGATTAACAGAAGCAATTCCTTTTCAGCAATAAATGCCTAGAACAAGGCAATTTTGAGTCCGATCAATCATTGGATCAGCTCCACCTATGACTAGAATTTCATTGGTACTTACGCTTACATTTTCAAAACGCAACACCCCTCGCAGCACCAGAATAGCTGAAAGTTGTGCCTTCCGATTCAAGTCTGGGCTCACTTTTACGTTTGGAATATTTCCGATAATCTCTACTTCATCACCAGCTACAGCAACATTGATGAAATCTGAACCTCGCATAAACGAGTACATCATTAAATCTTTTGAATCTGGAACTATTCCATTTGCTAAAAATTGCTGATTCTGAACTTTTAGACTCAAGTCCGGCAACAGCAATTCATCAACCGTACTGGCGTGAAAATTTCCATGACGAAGGTGAATAGATGGCTCAGGAAGTTGGACAACTGAATGCCCAGTTTCTGCTCGCAGCATACTCCAAGGACTTAATCCCAGCCCAAAACCGAGCAGACCAACACTTGCTATGAAATCTTTCCTCTTCATGAATCGAATTCTTCAATAAGCACACCCATTTTACCTTGCTGATAATCACGCATGGCTTCCATAATCTCTGTTTGTGTCGTCATTACGAACGGGCCATACGAGCTCACTTCTTCATTCAATGGCTCTCCTGCCAAGAGCATTACCCGAGTCGCAACTTCGGATTTCAACTTGATGGATTTCCCATCGTTATTGAACCAAACCAAGTCTTTTCCTTTCGCAGTTTCAGAATCATTCGCAGTCAACATCCCATCCAATGGGTAAGCAATTGCGTTGAATGATTCAGGAATTGGAATCTCAATCTCTCCTCCAGCTTGCATATCCAATCTGGTCACCAACATTGGCGTCATCAATTCTATAGGTCCTTCAACATCACCCACTTTTCCTGCTACCACGCCCATATTTACTTTCCCATCTGGGGAACAGATGTTCGGGGTGTCTTTTGCTTCTAGCGCCTGATACTTAGCTGGCTCCATTTTTCTGGCAGCTGGAGTATTCGCCCAGAATTGAATGATTTCAAAATCACCACCACTTTCAGCCAATACTTTTGGAGGTCGTTCGCTATGCACGATTCCTTTTCCGCTATTCATCCATTGCGCACCACCCGCTTCTATGATGCTACTCGTGTTCAATGAATCACGGTGATGAATTGCTCCTTTAAAAATCAAGGTTACTGGAGAAAACCCGCGATGCGGATGAGGGCCTACTCCACCTTCATTCTCCCGCTTTCCGCCTTGCAATGTATCTGCCCAGTGATGAATCAGCAAGAATGGATCGATCTTGTCGACATCTCGCATTGGTAATGATTGATCCAATATTATTCCACCCATATTCACTTGTTGGGCTGGCATAATTCGTTTGACTGTTCTTAGCATGACTTCATATTTAATGTTTAAACATTGAAATTTGATTTTGGTTCAAATCAACTCGAATGGTCGTAGATAATTTTCCATTCTCCGTCAAACTCCTGCCATATTATCGTGAACAATCCATTGGGTTCATCCTGCTCACGCTTTAGTCTCCATTTTCCAGTAACCATTACGTGTTCCGCCCCCATTTGATCAAAGCTGAGCAAATCAAATGTCAACTTTCCCATGGCTGCCTTATCAGGATAGCTTTTGTGATAATTATCAAGCGTTTCTTGCCAACCGTACTTTATTCCAGATTTTCCAATAAACCGAAGAGAATCAGACTTCCAGTA
>JBLFWJ010000040.1:0-20206 GCA_047611425.1 Bacteroidia bacterium
AGGAGACCGCGAATTGGAGAATCCATTAGCGGCTGTTCAGATGGGATTGATTTACGTAAACCCTGAAGGACCAAACGGAAACCCAGACCCTAAGTTGGCGGCTATCGACATCCGAGAAACGTTTGCACGAATGGGCATGAACGATGAAGAAACCGTAGCGCTTATTGCGGGTGGACACACATTTGGGAAAACACACGGTGCTGGAGATGCTGGCCTAGTGGGGGCAGAACCAGAAGCTGCAGGTATTGAAGAACAAGGTTTTGGATGGAAAAGCACACACGGAACAGGTGTTGGCAAGGATGCCATCTCATCTGGTTTAGAAGTCACCTGGACTCCTACACCTACCCAATGGAGCCATGGTTTCTTTACCATGCTGTTTAATAATGAGTGGGAATTAACCAAGAGCCCAGCAGGTGCACACCAATGGGTAGCCAAAGATTCGGAAGCGTTTTTCCCTGATGCATTTGACAAAGACAAGAAGCACAAACCAACGATGCTTACCACAGACCTCTCGTTGCGATTTGACCCTGCATACGAGAAGATTTCGAAGCATTTCTTAGACAACCCAGATGCGTTTGCAAAAGCCTTTGCAGAAGCATGGTTTAAACTCACGCACCGGGATATGGGCCCCAAAGCCTTGTACCTAGGGCCAGAAGTTCCTGCGGAAGATTTCCTTTGGCAAGACCCAATTCCTGTTGCTGATTACAAGATGATTACAGCAAGCGATATTGCCTCCCTTAAATCAAGCATTCTCAACTCAGGATTGACCGTACCAGAACTGGCAACTACTGCTTGGGCCTCTGCTTCTACCTTCCGTGGTTCTGATAAGAAAGGTGGCGCCAACGGTGCGCGTATTCGTTTAGAGCCACAACGAAGCTGGGAAGTAAACAACCCTACACAGTTGAATAAGGTATTGAGCAAATTGGAAGAAATTCAAACCGCATTCAACGCCAAGTCTGGCGATAGAAAAGTATCCATGGCCGACCTAATTGTATTGGGTGGCAGCACTGCAGTGGAGAAAGCTGCCAAAGATGCTGGACACGACATTAAGGTGCCATTTACTGCTGGACGAACAGATGCTACTCAGGAACAAACAGATGTAGAATCGATGGCAGTACTGGAACCAATGGCTGATGGTTTTAGAAATTACCTGAAGACCAGATACACGTTCTCCACCGAAGAATTGTTGGTGGATAAGGCACAATTGCTAACACTTACTGCTCCTGAATTGACGGTGCTTGTGGGTGGTATGCGCTCACTCAACGCCAACTACGATGGTTCTAAGCATGGCATCTTTGTTTCTGACCCTGGCGTGCTGAGCAATGAGTTCTTCGTGAACCTGATGAGCATGAGCAATTCGTGGAAAGCGACTTCTGAAGACAAGGAAACCTTTGAAGGAAAAGACCGCGAAACAGGAGAAGTAAAATGGACAGCTACCCGTGCCGACCTCATTTTCGGTTCTAACTCGGAACTACGTGCCTTGGCTGAGGTTTACGCTAGCGATGACTACAAAGAGCGATTTGTACAAGACTTTGTAGCCGCTTGGACCAAGGTGATGAAATTGGACCGTTTCGATCTTAGATAGATAATTGCGAAAACGCACAAAATGAAGGCCCGCCAGTTGGCGGGCCTTTTTTATATGGTGTAAATGCAGACATAGTCTAATTTCTATAAACACAACTTTCTAATTCCCATTCACATTGACGTGGTGGAATCGAGTGTGCTTATCGACAAGAAAGGTGAGACATTGGTCAGTGGCAATTCCTCTCATAAGGGGAAGTAGAAATTACTACCTACAACACCAGTAGCTGAGGCACAACCCCTATTTTCTCAGAAAAACGGGATCTAATAAGCCCTTTTAAGGGCCTCTTATTTTCAAGATTGGTATGCGATAAGGATAATTCGGGGGTCGGATATCGACTTAAAATGAACCGTATCGCATTGAAAAATGAAAGCAGGGTATTCTTGCCATCTTCCCTTACACCGGTCATTACTTTTGCAAGGGTCTTTTCCAGTTTCTGCATGTACTTCAGGTACTTTTTAATGTTGTAGGCCGTGCCGGCCATACCTGTGCTGAGCTTGCCGAAGTAAGCATCACCTTATTGGCCTGTTTCAATCCCCTGGTGTTCACCTTGCGCATACCCATAAACTGGGTGAGCGTATCGAAAACGGGTTCTACCGCGCTCTGCCGTTTGGCTATCATGCGTTTGCCGTGCTTGCTCGTTACCCTTGCTATGGCTCGGTCGTATTCGTTTTTGTAATAGGTAATGGAAAACCCCGCTAGCGCGCGTTCAATGTCATTAAGTTAAGGAAATGAACAATTGAGAATTGGCAACTTTCTGAGTTGCCAATTTGATCCTATTTTCTGAGATGATGCTTTTGTCTGAAAAGACAATGGCAAAAAGATCAGGCAAGTAGTTCAGTACATGAACAGTTTATTGAGGAGGGGAAAACCCTGCTCGAATAATCTATTTTCGACCGTATGAAAAATCTTCATCCACTTTTCCTATTGAGTCATGAGATTACCCACTTAAACCACGGTGCATTTGGAGCTTGTCCCAAGCCCATCTTTGAAGATTATCAAAAGTGGCAACTCGAATTAGAAAAGAACACGGTCAATTTCTTTGCTGTGCAGGGGCCTCTTCTGTTGGCGAAATCTCGCGAAGCATTGGCCAACTTCGTTGGGTGCGAAAAGGATGATTTGGTTTACACAATGAATCCGAGTTATGCGCTCAATATCATTATCAAAGGTTTTGGATTGAAGGAAGGCGATGAGATTTTAGCCACCGACTTAGAGTATGGTGCCATGGATCGAAGCTGGAATTACTACTGCAAAAAGGCTGGCGCCAAGTACGTGAAACAGAAAATTAGTCTTCCAGTAGTTTCTAAAGAGAAAATCGTTGCAGAATTCTTTGCGGGTCTCACCCCAAATACCAGAGCGATCTTCATCAGTCATATTACAAGTACTACAGCACTTCGACTTCCCGTTGAAGAGATCTGTGAGATCGCCAAAGAAAAAGGGCTGATCACCATCGTAGATGGTGCGCACGTTCCAGGACACATCCCACTTGACTTGCAAAAACTCAAGGCAGACATTTATACTGGCGCTTGCCACAAATGGCTTCTCACCCCAAAGGGCTGTTCGTTTCTATATGTAAAGAAGGAATTCCAACCGTTCGACCCGTTATTGATTAGTTGGGGTTTTGAATCTGACACACCTTCTGATTCTCAATTTATTGACCACCACCAGTTGCAAGGAACCAGAGATTTCTCTGCTTTTCTTTCCGTACCAAAAGCACTTCAATTCAGAAAGGAAAACGATTGGGATTCGGTTGCTGCCAATTGTCGACAATTAGCACATTCCAACTACGAGCGTTTTGCGGAAGCCGCCAATGGCACAATGCTCTGCCCTGTTTCGGACGACTTCCTAGGGCAGATGTGCAGCGTAAGCATCAATTGTTCCGACCCGAGTGGGTTGCAAACCAAGCTTTATGATGAATACTCCATCGAAGTACCAGTTATGCCTCATGGCGACAAGGTTTTCCTTCGATTTAGCGTAAACGCGTACACCACTCAAGCGGATCTGGATAAGCTGTTTGAAGCTCTGACTGAAATCCGGAATTCGAGTGATCTTCTAAATTAGAGGTGTCGGTTTATACAACATTGTTTTTCAGAGTTAATGATAGTCCGTAAAGCTGCTGTAAGCTCTATTCGTTAGAAAATGAAAAATAAACTCGTTATAAATTCAAATAGTGAGACGCTTCCTTCGTCAGCGAAGCAAGCAGCAAGGTTCGAAATCTTCGTTTGTTTCCCTGAGGAACGAAGGGTCTCCTTTCTGAATCAAAAGGTTACGGCAGCACTAAATTTCTTATGCTGGCAACTTTACGGACTAGCATTTCAGAGTTTAACTTTTACTCCTCAAAGAATTATATCTAGTCACTTTTCGCTTTTCACTAATCGCTAGTTGGTAATGCAATTTTCCTGTTCTGTAGAAATCGCGCTCCCAATTGATCGGGTTATCGAGCTGTTTGACAATTCAGATAATTTAATGAAGTGGCAAGATGGGTTGGTCAGCTTCGAACACTTAGAGGGAGAACCTGGAAAGCCTGGAGCAAAATCAAAGCTGGTTTTTCAGAACGGTAAAAGACATTCGACCTATTTGAGGAAATCACCGTTCGAAATTTTCCAGATTAATTTAGTGGGATCTACGACCATGTTTCAATGCGTAATTCCATGAAGAATTCGTTCAAGGATATTGGTAATGACCGCACGCTCTGGACGTCTGACTTAGACTACACTTTCAAAACTCCAGCTTGGAAGTTCTTTTCGATGTTCATGAAAGGCATGTTCCGGAAGCAGACCCAGAAATTTCTAGACAACTTTAAAAAGTTTGCCGAGGCAGAGGGTTGAATTCCACAAGAAGCCGACCTTTGTCTCGGAATGAAGGAAACCCGAATCAACAAATATTTAAGCGAAGTCGGCTATTGCTCCAGAAGAGCTGCCGACAAACTGATTGACGAAGGTCGCGTTACCATCAACGGAACCGTACCCGAAATGGGCACCAAGATCACGGAAGGTGACGAAGTTCATGTGGATGGAAAGCTGATTACCGCTCCAGATGATAAACCCGTTTATCTAGCGTTTCACAAACCAATTGGTATTGTATGTACAACGGACACTGGCGTAGAACGAAACAATATCATCGACTACATCAACTATCCTACAAGGATATTCCCTATTGGGAGATTGGACAAACCCAGTTCAGGCCTCATATTCCTGACCAATGACGGTGACATTGTAAACAAGATTTTACGAGCGCGAAACAACCACGAAAAGGAATACATCGTTAAGGTGAACAAACCGATCACTCCTGAATTTATTGAAGGAATGGGTGGCGGTGTTCCGATTTTGGATACGATGACTAGAGAGTGTGAGGTAAATCAGATTAGTGACCAATCTTTCAAAATAGTCTTGACTCAAGGTTTGAACCGACAGATTCGTAGAATGTGCGAGCACTTCGATTTTGAAGTTATCATGTTAAAAAGGGTTCGTATTATGAACGTGAAACTGGATATTCCAGTTGGTCATTACCGAAACCTCACCAATCAGGAATTGAATGAAATTGAGCGAAGTGTTGAGGAATCTGCGAAAACGCCCGATGATCAATGATCATTTAAGATTCCTGAATTTAGAATCGTTTCATTCAACCGTTCACTCATGAATTTACATCCTTCCGGTGTAAAATGAACATAGGTTTGAAGCAAGCCTTGCTCTTCATTTATAGGTGTTCCGATGGAGTCCATGTCTAGGATGGCAATGGAATCATTCAAAGCAATTTCCCTCAACTTATCGGTCATTTCTGCCATCAACTTATTGCTGAAAGGCGAAGAATACGCGAGGCTCGGCTCAATGAGCTGGGTGCAAAGCAATACTTCAACCTCTTCCTTTCGGCATAGATCAATTATCGATGAAATGTTTCGTTCGAATTGATTGAGGTTATACACTAAGACTTTCTTTTCATCCTTCAGAAACTCATCGTGAGCTTGAGGAGGCTCTTTTCTGTAAGCATGACTTGGAAGCAAACTGATGTACGGTTTCACTTTCCACACATGTCTTAAACGATAGTCCAAAAACGCAAACAGGGCCGAACTCTTATTCAACTTGGCTAGTAATGGATTCCCATACAACTGAGGATATTCATCGCTTCCGTAAAAAGGAGAAATCACCTTTCGGGAATCGTTAAATGTGGTGTACAAAACAATCAAGTCGGGTTGATGCCGCAGGATTCGGTGATAAACCAATCCAAAAATTTCTGATGTTGTGTAGCCGTATCTACCCGCGTTGATACACTCCACACTGTCTTCCGTTGCCTCATTAAGTTTCGTTCCAAGAAGTTGAGTCCATGTTCCCTTATCACCAACATATGGGTCGAAGGTTGATGAGCCTCCAACTGTAAAGATTCTTTTGACTCCTTTCGGTTTTTGAGGATTATAATCTGGCGCACGGAACCCCCATTGATTGATTGTAAAAGACCTTGGGTTCTTAGAATCGTAAACCACCGAAGTGTTCGGTTCAAGATCATAATTGAAATATCCGTTCGGCACCGCCAAACACTCTGGAAGGTTGTGCGTGTAAGGGGCTGTAACTCCCTTGACTTGATCAAATAATCTTAGCCCTACTTCGCCCACAATGAGCGTAAGTAGAAACGCAAAACCAAGTAAAATCAACCAAAACGCAGCCTTTTTCATTTTCGATTACCAAGTCAATTTGGCCAGTTTCCCTCCTCTTCCCATCAACCACCCAGTTGAATCTCCAAGCGAACATGTGTAGAATCCTTCATCCGAAATGGATGACCACGTTCGACCTTGATCTAAAGAATAATCAATTCCCGTTCGTCCACAGGCAACCAAAAGATCAGAGGATTCTGAATAGGCCACACAGGATCTGTAGCCTCTAGGTTGGTTCTCAGAAATCAACTCCCATGTCATACCATTATCATTAGAAATAGCACAATTTCCTGCTGAAGCAGCTAAGTCTAAATAGCACCCACCTACGGTCACTAAGGTTGACGGAGGAACAAAGGCCATCGAGAAAATACCGCATGCTTCTCCACCTCGCATTGGTGTGCTGATGGCATTCCATTCATCCTCTTGAAACGTTAACACTCGAGCAGCAATATCACCTCCTGTGGCGATATGGATTGTCTTTCCATTTACGATAATGCCAGTTCCGCTGGCCGCAAAACCCGCTTCCTTCGGCATAGCGGAAGGAATTGTTTCAAGATCGACCTCAGTCCAAGTTCTTCCTTGATCTTCCGATTTGATCAAAACCATTTTGCCATCTATGGGATCACCATAGCAATAGCCTACATTCCCAAAAAAATCCATGCCGTCCAGGAATATCCCAGTATCAAGACGTGTATAGACTTCAATCCAGGAGTCACCACCATCCTCCGTTCTTAGAATTCGGCCTTCATCTCCGGCAGCCATAACCAAAGCAATGCTGTCGGTAAATGCGTGGACGTCTCGAAAATCCAAATGTGTGTATCCAGCAATCGTATCTGCAGACCATTCGTTGCCATCTACACATCTCATAAAAGTTCCTGCTGCTCCACTAGCCCATGCAATTTCGTCATTCAAAAGATGTAATCCTCGAATATGATTGGATTGAACAGCATGCAATAGCTTCAATTCAATAGCCAATTGAGGCAGGTTTGATTCCTCAACTTTTCCTTGTGGCGCAGCACAAGAAATCATAACCAAACTTGCTACTAGAATGTATTTGCACATGGTTCCAAAATATGTAATTGAAAGCTGGAAAGATTGATAATTAACCAATCAGCTTAGGGCTGCTATCTCCTTGTATCTGAAACAATCTGTTGCGTGGTCGTTGACCATACCTGTAGCTTGCATGTGGGCGTAAACCACGGTGCTTCCAACGAATTTGAAACCGCGCTTTTTTAAATCCTTGCTCAGCTTATCTGATAGTGAAGTATTGGGCGGTATATCGGCCATTGTTTTGCATTGATTCTGAATCGGTTTTCCATCAACAAAACCCCAGATATACTTCTCAAAAGTGCCGAACTCTTTCTGGACTTCCATATATGCTTTCGCATTTGAGATTGCTGAATTAATCTTAAGCTTATTTCGAATGATACCAGCATTGCCCATCAAGGCTTCAACCTTGGTGTCATCATACTTAGCCACCTTTTCATATTCGAAATTGTCAAAGGCTTTTCTGAAGTTTTCCCGCTTTTTCAGGATGGTTATCCAGCTAAGCCCAGCTTGAAAGGTTTCAAGAATCAGGAACTCAAAAAGCATCCGTTCATCTCGTACTGGAACACCCCATTCATGATCGTGATAGGATATATAAAGATGGTCTTTTCCTGCCCAAGCACAGCGATTAACTTCTTTCGATTCTTTCATCTAGGTTGAATTGACAAACAAGTATAAACATGAAAGGCCGGCTTTTGGCCGACCATTAAGTGTTGTTGAATAAGATGAATTTTACTTCTTAGGCTTATGAACCTTCGATTCCTTTTGCCATTTTCCGTTTATCAACTCACCAAGAACAATTACTTCTTTGGTGCGCTCATATTCTTCGATAGCATGTTGAAGTGTTACTTCATCGTCTCTTCGGATTTTGATACCCGACTTAGAACCGATGTTTCTCACTTCCACGTAAAATCCGTCTTTTAATTTCTTCGGTTTAGTTGGAGGTCTTCCCATGGCCGCAATGTATAAAAATTGTATTATCCTATAGTCTTTTTTTGTAACAATTGCAAATAAAGAATTGTTCACAATGGGATTACCCTTTTTTCCTAAGCACTTCAGCAGGTGTTAGACTTTGTTTCCAATTGGCCAAATATGGCTTTAGCATATTGGAACCCTCCAACTCATTTAGATCTGCATTCTGATCAAAATAATTAGCCAACAGCTGGAATAATTCGGGTGAATCTTTCTTTAGAAGTAGCAATGTGGCGTTGGTCGCAGCCTTTACTGCGATTGGCACGCCTCCGCCAAGTTCGGCCCAATGCCCACCTAATAAAAGGTTCTTCACCGGGGTTTGATAGTGAGCAACCTTTGCTTGCATATTCTTCTTTCCAGGTCGAGCTCCCATAATGCTACCGGCATAATTTCCAGTGTATCGTTCGTGGGTAATCGGAGTAGCGATATCACAATAAAGGATGTGCTCTGACAATCCTGGTGCGAAGGCCTTCTCCACCCTTTTGACTAGAATGTCAGCGTATTCCTTTTTGAATTTTTTGTAAGCATCTCCTCTGGTTCGCTTTCCATTTTCGCCTATCTCGGTTTTCCAATAGTCTTCATATTCTAAATGACCTGCAACGTAAATGGTCAGCGTCCCATGTCCATCAGGACTTAAAGATGGGTCCCTCAAGCTAGGTGCTAGAACACTGATGCCAGCCGTGTGTGGATTTCCATCTCCATATACCTTTCGTGGTAATCCTTCTTCGGCCAAATACAGCATCTCATCTCCAAAACCCAACGATCCTACCGTACAATCAAGCGCCAATTGCACCGTCACCGATGAGCTGTACAATTCTGCATCCTTCAGTTTATCAATAAGAGACGAGGGCACGGTTCCTTTCGGCAACATGCGCTCGTACAACGCCATCACGTCACACGCTGCAATGATATAATCGCTTTTTATCGTTAAGTCAGTCTTGTTATTCTCAACTACAACACCCTTTGCTGTATTATTTTCGACTAGAACCTCTTTGACTTTGGTACGGTAAAACACTTCACCACCCATTTGTGCGGTAGCATAATTCAACCACTCTGGAATAACCTGACTACCGCCATGTGGTGGACGTTGATAATCGCTGTAATATGCCCAGGCAATCGGGACTAAGCAAGACAGCACATCTGGCTCAGTACAGAAAACTTCGTGTAGCTGCTTTTCCTTGAAATATCGATTAAGACCTTTTGTAATACCTGCATCACCTGAGTAGGCAATATGCTTAATGAACGGTAAAGCGAATCGTAATCGCTTCATTCCCGCCAATGCCTTACCAAAGAGATTCATTGTCTCCGTTGATCGAAACAACTCCGAAGCACGATCGAAAGATCTACCCAACTTCTTGGCATCCTCGAAAAAACGAATCAATCCTGCCTTTTCATTTGGGAACTCAGCGATCCACTCATCCCTCAGTTTATCCGGGTCGGATGTAAGCAAGTAATTGAACTTCGTGCCTACAAATCGTTTGATTACATCCTGTGTAACCGGTCGAGGGTGATCAGTACCAATCAGGTCGAACACCTTTGTAACCATTCCTTTTGGCCCGCATTGATTCAACCAATGAATGGCGCTATCAAATCGAAAGTTCATCCGTTTGAAGCCTGCCAAGTAGCCTCCGGGCCGCGTATCCATCTCCAAAACACAGACACTCTTTCCTGCTCGGCACAGCAACGCAGCTGCTGTAAGACCAGCAACCCCCGCTCCTATCACCACTACATCGTACTCCTTCTTTGGTTCTATATTCTTCATTATTCGAGTTGCCGAAGATGCTGAAAGTTTGAATACCTATCATCTAAGTGAGTGTACGTAATTTGGCCGTTCATCTTCCTTCTATGAAAAGACCAATCCTGCTTGCCTTTCTATGTGTTTTAACGTTTGGATCAACCGCTCAAACCGACTCATTGTTCATCAGAAAGATGTACGATGAAGTTTTGGAGAAAGGCCATGCGCACGAAAACCTGCGCTCTTTATGCAAAGACATCGGTGCAAGAATAACCGGGTCTGCGGAAGCCGAAATGGCCATTCGATGGGGTAAGGCTTTGCTTGAATCTTACGACCTTGATACAGTTTACTTGCAAGAATTTCAAGCACCCAGATGGGAACGCGGAACAGAAGAAGTGGGTTGGATCACCAATTCAAATGGAGAAATGTACAAGTTGAACATTACAGCGTTGGGTGGTAGCGAGGGCACTGGTGGATTATTGGAAGGCGACATTGTTCCTGTAATGGGGATTGATGAAATGAATGCTATGGACCCTGACAAGATCAAAGGGAAGGTTGTGTTCTTCAATCGCCCATTCGATCAGAAATACATAAGAACATTTGAAGCGTATGGTGCATGTGCTGACCAACGCTGGGGCGGCACGAGTGAAGCTTCAAAACTTGGCGCCAAGGGTGTGATTATTCGTTCTATGGCTACGCCAAAAGACGACCATCCACATACTGGGTCTATGAGTTACGAAGAAGGTGTAACGAAAATAGCGGGAGCTGCAATGAGTACAAATGATGCCGATATTTTGACTGATTGGCTGAGCAAAGGCCCAGTTCAATTGAGCATGGACATGGATTGTAGAATGATGCCTGAGATTACAACCCATAACGTTATTGGAGAGATTCGAGGGTCGGAAGACAATAAGATTATCACGTTTGGGGGTCACCTAGACAGCTGGGATGTGGGTGAAGGTGCACACGATGATGGAGCGGGAATCGTTCATTGTATTGAATCAATCCGACTCATGAAAAAGCTTGACTACAAGCCAAAACATACGCTACGTATTGTTCTGTTTATGAACGAGGAAAACGGAAACAATGGAGGAAAGAGCTACGCCAAATGGTGTCATGAAAGAGGTGAAGAACACATCGCAGCTTTAGAAAGCGACCGAGGTGGATTTCTTCCAGAGGGTTTTGATATCAGTGGATCAACCGAGCAGGTGGATTGGGTGAGAAATCTTACCAAAGTGATGTATGATTTCCGATTGAGCCGCTTCGACCCTGGTTATAGCGGGGTAGATATCAATCCATTAAACGACTACTACCCTGGCATGCTTCAATTCGGATTGGAGATAAATTCACAAGCCTACTTCAATTACCACCACACCGAAGCAGATGTATTTGAGGCCGTGAACAAACGTGAACTTGAGTTGGGCTGTGCAGCCATGTCCTCCATGATTTACTTAGTAGACAAGTACTGGAAACCATTTGAAACGGAGAAGAAATGATCGAGTAGCCCGCCCCGTCAGTAAATAACTGACGGGGCGGGCTACTCGATTGGCGATGGTACAGTATTCTTTTTTTTGGAATAAAATTGCTTCTTTTGCTCAACATATATTTATAATCATATAGTTAATATTCAACTACATAGTATGAAACCAAACGAAATTGCCACCCTATTTTCAGAGTACTTAGAAGAAGGGTCCACGCCAAAAGGGATGAAGGTTCAGTCCTTTTTTAGTCATCTATCATCTTCTCAAAAGCGCTTGTTAGCGAATAATATTTCAAAGTCCTATGCTTCATATTTACAAGCCGAGAAAGAGAAAGATGTATTACAAAGTAAAATGAAAAAGGAGATATCCGAGCTCAAAAAGAGAGCCAAGGAATTAGGGCTAATTATTTCAGAAAAATAGCAAAAGAGTCGCTTTTGGATTTTGAGCAACCATCCGTTGGAAGGTGCCGGATTTTCGTTTGCTTTTGAATTAACGCCAACGTTTGGATTATGGTTAGTACGGATACAGAGTAACGAAACTTTCGATAACGCACTTAGCCAAAACTTTTTATTTTGTTTTATCTTTTCATTTTAAAGCCAAATCAAAAAGATTTGGCGGTGGTTGTAAATAGCATTAAATTTCGCTAATCACTGAGCACCCTATCTGCCATATATAGTGTTAGTAATTGTTTATTATTCATTTTTTAATTATTTACTACTCCGATAAGTTCTGTATCCTTATTTCTTAAATCCAGTCCTCCTTCGAGTACTGATTTTAAATTTAATAAGTAGAATGTCCAGCCAAAAGCACATCCAAGTCTTATGTTTTCTTTAGAACTATTATCAAGAGGTATTTCGGTTTGAGTTAACTCAACAAGAGTTTGAGTTTTCACAATTGATAATCGAACTTGAACTGTACAATCTCCAGCGAAGGTAAATTCGATTAAATCTACTCCATTAACTTCATTTATGATCCCTTCTTCATAGTGATTTTGGGCAAACCAATTCCAATTATAGGAGCCTTCAGTAATAATATTTTCTGAGGGAAGGATTTCTCTTCCATCTTTTGATAAAAATGTAGCCTTGGATAAGAACCACTTTTCAAGCTCTTCACTTTTTGTCCAACTATTGTATACTGATTTTAAATCAGCATTTATTAATACACGCTTTGAAAATTTAGTCCAGTCAAAATTTTTCATCTCAATTGCTAGATTTTACTTTTTTCATTTGATATTCATCAGCTATAGGTATTCCAAACGTCTTTCCCTCAACAGTTACAAAAAGTGAATCGTCATGTTTTAAGGAATAAACGATTCTATTTGGAAAATCATGCTCACTATTTTCGAATATCCAAGTGTTGTTATAGCTTTCTGTAAGAGTAAAAAGAGTGGGTGCATTTCCATCTGAAGTAGAGATATAGCCACAATCACTCCCGATTTTAATTAAAGATAATTCTTCCTTAAAAATAGTGTCACCATTTTCAACGTAGCACCCAATTCCAATAATCTTGTTCTCGTCAATAATTTTCCATTTTTCGGTAAAAACTCCATCACCCAAAATTCCTTCCCATTGCCCAGTCAACCAAGAAAACTTCTCCAGTTTTACATTCTTTAAGGCTTGTGGTTGGGAACTGGTAAATACAGTAATCAATGATATTATTATCCAAAGTGACACAGCACATAGAAATCCCAATGTGATGTATTTTACTTTTTTATTTTTGAATATTGTCATAGTTCCTTTTTTATTGTTGCCAACGGTTAGTATATGGCAAGTAGGGCAGTAGAAAGCGATGAACTTTCAATTTCGCTCTGAGCCAAAACGTTGTATTTTGTTTTTAATTTATTCATTCTTAAAAGCCATATTTAAAAATTTGGCGGTCTTAATAAATCGAAACAAATCTTTCGGAAGGCCTTTATTAGCTATGTTTTATACACGTTGTCGGAAATAGTTATTGATCTTTAATTGTATTGTAAACCAGCTTCTGAAAATCAGTTCTCCAATCACGATTTAGTTTAGTTGTGTTAGCGCAAGCAGTAATAACTACACCTCTTTCTGGAAATACGTAAAGCATTGACTGAAACCCCAAAACTCCTCCAGTATGAAAAATCATATTTATGGAATCATTTTGAACAATATCCAAACCATAGCCGTACTTGACGTCCATTCCCATGTCAATATCTGTAGTATAAGGTGTCATCATTTTACCCAAAGTCTCTTCTGTTAATAATAAATTCGATGAAAAGGCTTTTTCCAGTTTATAAAGGTCCTCAACTGTTGAATACATGTTTCCTGCACCTCTTTTTATAAGCATATTATCAAAATCAGCATTCACTACATTTCCATCAGTTGTGATTTCGTATCCTTCTGCTCTATGCATTAATATTTGATTTGGATAATCTCCGCCAGAATTGACCATTCCCACTTTTTCAAATACCTCCTTTTGAACAAAAGAATCAAATGGCATATTACTAACTTTTTCTATGAGCATTGAAAGAACGAAATATCCTATGTTACTATAATTCATAGAAGTACCAGATTCTTGCACTAATGGAAGGGTCTGATAAACCTCAAAAGTTTCTTTAATTGTAAGATTATGTTTTGTTTCCAAAAGGTCAGAATGATATGCAAGACCAGATGTGTGAGTCAATAGTTGATGTATAGTAATTTCTTTCCAAGATACTGGTATATTCGAGATGTATGTGGATAGATGTTCGTTAACATCGATAAGTCCTTTCTCAACTAGAATCATGACTGCAATGGCAGTAATCGGTTTAGAAATAGACCCGATTCGAAATTTTGTATCAATTGTGTTTTTTACCAGTAGCTCTCTACTTGCATATCCAAAAGAGTTGGAATAAGTGCTTTTCCCATCAATAGCAACTAGTGCATTACCGCTAAAATTTTCAATGCTTTGAAAAAAATCATCAAATTCTTGATAGTCACCATTAGAAAGTTTTTGCTTATCACTAACATTACAAGAACAGGCTATTGTGATGATTAGCGAGAAGAATAGGAGTTTGTGAAAATTCATAAATTGATTAAGGCTTATGTATGGTAAATGGTTCATTATTTCGTTTTGTTTAATTATTGCCAACTAGTTTATTAATGCAGATCAACACTAGGATTTACATACATATCCCTACCAATTTTGAGGGATAAATATCTAACTGCGAGCTAAAGTTACATGCATTACTTCAATGGGGCTTTTAATCTCACTCAGTTTTTGAGTGCTTACGTGCGTGTATATTTCTGTGGTTTTACTGCTTTTGTGGCCGAGTAATTCCTGTATGTAACGCAAATCGGTACCGGCCTCTAATAGGTGTGTTGCATAACTGTGGCACAGCCAGTGCAAGGTTGCGGGTTTCCGCACTACACTTTTCTTTAAAGCGGATTTAAACACTTGTTGCAAACTCTGTTCTGAGTATGGATTGCCTGCTATTTGTCCCTCAAATAGCCATTGCTTTGGGCGATAGTCTCGGTAATAATTTCGCAACATTTCCAGTATAGAAATAGGAAGCGGTGCCAACCGGTCTTTGCGGCCTTTGGCTTGTTTAATGATGAGTACTCTGCGGTGGTTGTCAATATGCTTAAACCTAAGGCTTAATAGTTCAGACCTTCGCGGTCCACAACTGTATATGAGACAGAATAGCCTTGTGCTTTAGGTTGGCAATAGGGCGCAATATGGCTTGCACCTCTTCTTTACTCAATACATTCGGAAGTATCCTATCCTTCCGTGGTAGGATTAGTTTTGTTACGTTTAGTTTCCGACCTTCTATATTGGAAAAGTAATGTTTGACAGGAGAAAACGCTGAGGATGTAGGTACATTCTGTAAAGCAATGCAAGCATTTTATCACAAACAATTTAAAGAGTGTCGGTCTATGCTAAGCACCATAGATTATGGTACTTACAACCAGAAGCTGCTTATGAGGCTATTAGAATTAAGGCTTTACTATGAATTACAGGACTTCGAGTTGCTAGAGTCAAAAATCGATAGCACACGCCATTTCTTATCGGATGCCCAGTTTATACCCGAACACAGAAAACCACTTTACCTCAATTTTATTCGGTTTACGCAGAAATTGGTTGCTGCACAAAGTCCCAAATAAAAACGGTCTGTCAGTGGGTTGAAAAAAGAGATTTCAGATTGTAGCCGAGTGGATTACGGGGATTGGTTGTTGGAAAAGCACGGTGAGTTGCAATAAGACGGTATGCCTAATTGCTGAACGAAAATCAGATATTAAAGCATCGTTATCTCCTTCTCACCTTGTGCATTGACAAAGAGGATATTTCCCATTCCATCGTAGCCTTCAAAGGTCTCTTTGCCTTTCTTTTTCACCTGCTCCGCACGGAAACCAAGCATGGTCAAATCAGCTTCGCTTGAATGCTTAACGATGATATTGCGAAGGCTCTGCTCCTCTCCTTGCTCAAACACGTGAATGTTCTTAGCCGAGATCGGTAGCCTACCTGAAGTGGTTAATTCAAGCAATCTGGCCTTTTGACCGACCATGTCTTTAGCTGGAAAAACGGCATTGATCTTGATCTGACCCTTTTTCCAATTTGGGTGACCGACAATGATGTAACCAAGTAGGATCAAAAGGTTGGCATTCTCAAAATCGGAAGGACTAATCCAGATATGAAGTTCATTGCAATAGCCAAATCCCTTCTCGGTACTTCGAAGAATACAGGTGTCAAAATCAACCGAACGGATGATGGAATAGTTGTCTACGATGTTTTGAAGATCCTCGGTATGGTCCTTCGAAAACTCAAACATCAACATGTTATTCTCCTTACCAGAAATACCTGGAAGTTGGATTACTTGTGCAATTGCCGAAGTGTAACTAGGACTGATAATCGTATCGAGGTAAACGTTACTGCCAGAGGATTCAGCAATCTTAAGCAGCTTTTGCAAAGCCTCTTTCGACTCTTTATTCGTTGCCTTAGAAAGATATCCTTCTATGAGGTGGATAAAGGTTCCGAAACCATATCGATGTGAAATCCAGCGGAGTACGTCAAACGCTGCAAATCGTTCAAATGAATGAGAGGTGACGCAAACCACTGAAGGCCTCCACTTCTCTTCCTGCTCGGTGTCCGCGTTCTGTAGAATGATTTGTAATCTTCTACTCAACTGGAAAATTACGCCTTGAAAAACGCTGGCCATCTGCGTTTTACCCGGATTGAATTTGGTCACTCCGATGTAGGTAATAACCATAATCCCAAGCGCAATAAATGCATAAACCGAGTTAATCTTGAACATTAACCAGACGCAAAAGACTGCTCCAATCAAAGAAATGTACCAGCGGCTTTTAAAGGTCGGTCTGTAGGATGGGTCCGCGGCAAAATGCTCTAGAAAGGATATCAAACAAATCGCTCCATAGGTCACCATAAAGAACATGGTGATGATCTCGGCAACCATATCTACGTTACCCACAGCAACAAAAATTAAAGCAATTGCCGCAGTTACGATACTGCCATTAATTGGCTCATTACTTTTCTCCGACCCCTTGGCGAGCCAACGATTCATTGCGCTTGTTGGGAAGATATTATCGGCCCCAATGGCCTGTATAGTTCTCGGAGCAATGATGATAGATCCCAATGCCGAACTGATTGTTGAACATGCCAACCCGAGTGGAATAATCGGGCCGTACAAGGCAACCTGTTGCATGATCAACTGATCATTGTTCATGTCTTCCAAACTCACTGAAGTAAAGAGCTTATACGCTACTGCGATGTAAACGACCATCCCTAGTCCTGTAGCCCAAAGTGTTCCTCTAGGAATGGAAACTTTGGGGTCTTTTAAATCCCCAGAAAGTCCAATACCGGCTGCAATACCTGTAAAGGCGGGAAAGCAAATGGCAAACACTACGAAGAAGCTATCTGGTTTGGCCACTGTGTCTGTCCAGCTTTGGTAGTTGGCTTCATACCCTGTAGAGCCGAGGAAAAACATACCAAGCGAAACGAACAGAACTCCGATAACTACATAGAGCACCTTCATTCCAATATCTGCGCCCTTAAACATCATCAGTACGCTGATAATTATGATCGTGGGAATGGTGATTGCACGAGTATCCGTTATCCGATAACCCGTTAGATCCGCCAGATAATCGAAGTATGGCGTGAATGCCTCTGCAAATGCGATGACGTAGAAAGCGGTACTAATGGCTTGACTCAGAAACAATGCAAGTCCAATGGCTGCACCAATGTTCAGACCAAAGGATCTTGAAATGATGTGATAGAGTCCGCCTCCTTCAACCTTCTGGTTGGTGGCAATCTCTGAAACAGCCAGTGCGGTTGGGATGGTTACAACGTGTGCTAAAATCACCAAAGCGATTACACCTACTAAACCGACATTGGCGACTGCATACCCGAATCTCAAAAAGAGAATAGCACCCAAAATGGTTGCTATCGATGTCAGGAAAACCGCAACGGTTCCTAGCTGAAGTTGATTAGACCGTAGTCTTTGAGCCATGCTTCAAATATAATATTCGGGTTGGGAGACGATTGATACAATCGATTAAGCCCTCTTTTTTCGGCTCGGCTTACCGTTGGAGCTTTTCTCAATACAATCCTCAATAAACTGATCGATAATCTTGGTTGTCGCCAACGGATAAACCATATGGTACAAATGCTCACGAAACCTGTCATACTCTTCCAAGTTCGTCACATCCAGAATTTCAGTGTGGTCATCTTCGTATAACCGAGGAACATATTTCGCCACTCCGTCACGGTCGCTTTTCAGAATCATAACCGGAATATTATTGGCTGGCATATTTTCCAATCCACGCATCGCATCATGGTTCTTCGATTCAAGCAATGCAGAATGCGTTTGAATAGCAAAGACCTTTGCTGGCAATCGATTCAGTGCTCTTGCGATTGGAATTTGATCTAAGTGAGGCAGCGATCCCATACTGCTCATCAAGAATAAAATGCGCTTTTTAACTGTTTTCCAAACTCGATCCCGAACAGATGTTTCCTTGCTAATCAGCCACTCCGAAAGAAAAATTCCTCGACTTCTCACCCCTCGTTTAGAATCCCATGGAATGATTGTTCGAATCGTGTTGAACAGTATTTTTTCCAGCGTACTTTTAGAATAGGAGACGGACGGAATGAGGACACTATCCATAAAACCCATCAATGCATGCTTGGCCTCCTCTCCGAAAAAAGGATTGGCTCCTATCCTACCCTTTAGGTACTTTTTGACCCCTTCCAATTGATGATACTGTTGATCCATCATTTGGAAATAGATATTCCCCATGGAGTGGTCGAGCATATAAACGGGGTGTCCTTTCTCTCCAAAATGTTTGATTACATGATCAATATTCTCAACCACATGCTGCGAATATTGATCTGGTGGCAAATCATTTGGAATAGATCCATAGTGCATCGCCACAGAAATATACTTGTGTGTTGGGATCGCGATGAGAAGGCCATCAAATGTGTTCAACCCCAAGAATCCGTGCAGAAGAATGATGACGGGAAGCTTTTCATTTTTAAACGCAGCATACGGCTTCGGAAGATCCATCCGAATCGTACTTGGGCCGTATTCCGTTTCGCGTTCGATGGAAATCTGCGGCCAAGTCAGAGCCCGATTATCTACAAAAACGGTCATTCGCTCCTCTACATTCTCGATGTGTCGAAGGAAACTTGGGCTTTGATCGGGTTCGCCCCAGCGGTAGAATAACCACGCTAGTGCCCGCCTCTTATCAGACTTTGTAACGATAAAAGCGATTCGCTTCGTCTTAGCTATAAAGGCTGGAGTCAGTGTCAACTCTTGTTCTCCCTCTTCTTCAACCACAACTCCAAAATCTGATGAACCAAAGGCAGTCGAGTGTCGTGTAATTCCCGCAACTCTTCCCTTAGGGTCAGATGCTAGAAAAATGTAATCCAATCCATCCTTATCGTGGATTTTCAGATACTCCCCTAACTTTTCGTTCAACCCTTCGGCATAAGCCGCCATATCCTCCCGATCTAAGGTTCTACCCAAGATCTGGTCCTTTTCTATCGATTTGCCATTTAGCAGTTTTCTGAGGAAACCAACAGCATCTGTAACGCCCTCCAAACCTCGTTGCCGCTTCAATTTCGAATTAACAAACGTGTATCGGATATACTCCGGACGATGAATGCTGGCGTAATTCTCCAGTATGTAATCGTACGCCCCAGATGGTGAAATGCCATGTGAAAGTCCGACTAGAAACTTCTTGCCTTCGCCTGTGCATTTGTTAGCATGTTCGATAAAATCCTTGCCAACAGCTTCGTCAAACTCCTCTTGCGAATTGCAGTGCGTTGTAGCAGGAGCCTGATAAATAACTTCTTCTTTTTTCGGCCCTTTGACCAAATCCTTCTTCTTCATCTCGTTCTGTTACCTTGGGTTGGAATGGTAATTCAGCAAGACTCAAATATCATGAAAAAGTTGAATGATTCAAGTGAGAAGCAACATTAGAAAGCTTGATCAACAACAGTTTTCAAAAGATCGGATTATTTGAATTCGTATTCCAACTCAAGAGCTTCCAATTCCAAAGCCAATCGCTCCATTTCTTCGGCAGAAGTTCCATCATAGAATCCCCTAATTCTTCTATCGGGATCGATCAACACAAAATTCTCAGTATGAATGAAGTCACTCACCCCTCCATCGCCTTCGGTAGTTGCCGCGAAGTATGACTTTCTAGCCAATTCATAGATGTGCTGTTTGCTTCCAGTAACCATCTTCCAACGGGAATCATCCACTTGGTATAGATCCGCATACGCCC
>JBLFWJ010000041.1:0-20118 GCA_047611425.1 Bacteroidia bacterium
CGTTTGTTGTAGAGGACGGTGAACGAGTTGCACAAATGGTAATCGCTCAACATGAACAGATTGAGTGGCGTGAGTCTGACGAATTACAAGACACGGAGAGAGGCGCAGGAGGATTCGGACACACAGGGACAAACTGAAACAGATTGTGCAATTCCACCAAGAAAATCAACTATAGATTTTAACCGTTACAATTAATGTTGACTGCAACCCTTAACATTCGGATCATGAAGACAAAAGCACTACTGTGCCTTTTGACTTTGATGCTTGTGCTCGCAGGTGCCGATGCAGAAGCGCAACGAAAGAAAAAGAAGAACAAGGGCGGCAAGGAGAAAAACGAAAAGGAGCAGTTTGAGCTGATGACCAAGTTCGTTGATGCCTCCAAAGAAAAGATGCTTGGCAACTTCGAAGAAGCGGAAGCTCTTTACAACGAATGCATTAAAATCGATTCTAAAAACGCAGCATCGTACTACGAATTGGCCAACCTTAAATTGATGCAGAAAAGCAACGATGAAGCGTTGGTTTTGGCAAATAAGGCATTGGATATTGACCCCACAAATGAATGGTACACCCTGTTTTTGGCCGACCTTCATAATGTGCGATACGAGTACAATTTATCAGAAGAACTGTTTGATAGGTTGATTGAAGCACATCCAGAAAAAGTTGAATACATCTATGAATTGGGTTCCGTTCAGCTTTTTCAGAATAAGCTAAAAGAGGCCGTTAAAACCTATAATAAGATTGAGCTAGCCTTAGGTGTAACCGAGGAAATCAGCATACAAAAGCAGAAGCTTTATCTAGAGATGAATGATCTAGATGGGGCGATAAAAGAGGTTCAAGGATTGATTGACAATTACCCACGTGAGGTTCGGTATTTGGGAATACTGGCCGAGATGTATAATGTGAATGGCATGAGCCAAGAGGCTCTTCGGGTCTATGAAAAGATGTCGGAGAAAGACCCGAATGACCCTCGAGTACAGTTATCCATGGCGGAACATTACAAGAGCTTAGGGAAATACGATGAATCCTACGAATACCTGAAAGACGCGTTCAGTAACAGCAAGCTTGGAATTGACCCAAAAATTAAAGTACTGCTTAGCTATTTCGAGATTAGTGAAACGGAGCTAAAATTGAAAAATCAAGCTTACGAATTGCTCGATATTCTAACCGACCAACATTCAGAGGATCCGAAGGCACATGCCATGAAAGCGGATTTTCTGTATCGAGATAGACGACTTGAAGAGGCTCAAAAGTCATTCATCAAAACGGTTGAATTGGATAGCAGCCGATTTATGGTTTGGAGTCAACTTACTCAAGTAGATTACGAGTTGGGCGACAACGAGGCACTCTTAAGAGACAGCGAAACGGCTAGCGAATTATTCCCAAATCAATCCATATTCTACCTTTTTAGAGGCTTGGCATTTAACGAAGCCAAACGAACGGACGAAGCAGTGGAAGTGCTGGAAGCCGGAAAAGCGTTTGCCAATCGACAGCCAGAAGTCAAGGTTCAGATGTTGTCAATTCTTGGTAACGTTTACAACGATACCAAGGAGTTTGAAAAGTCGGACAAGGCTTTCGATAACGCTTTGGAGTTGTCCCCCAATGATGTTTTGATTCTGAATAATTATGCATACTACTTGAGTGTTCGAAATGAAAACTTGGAGGATGCTGCAAGCATGTCGAAGAAATCCAACATGTTGGATCCTGGAAATCCGTCATACGAGGATACCTATGCTTGGATTCTGTATCGACAAGAAAAGTTCGAAGATGGATTAGAGTGGATCAATAAGGCATTGGATCACGGAGGGGTAAAAAGCGGTGTAATTGTGGAGCATCTTGGCGACATTCTAATTGCACTAGGTAGGACAGAAGAAGCCTTGGAAGCATGGGAAACGGCCAAGGTTCTCGGTGACGTTACTGAGAGTATTGATGACAAAATTGCTCGGGTAAAACCATGATCACGAAGAAAAGCAGCAGGTTTTGTTTGGCTTTTCTGATGGCCACTCTTCTCTTTACATCATGTAAAACCGTAAAAGAGATTGCTCGAGGGCCGTTAGAAAACCGCACTTCTAAAGAGCTTTGGAACGCACTGGATAGTCTATCTCAGTTTGGTACCATTTCGGCCAAAGTTCATGTTGATTTTGAACAAAATGGCAAGAATCAGTCCTTCAATTGCAAATTGAGAATTAAGGAAGACAGCGCTGTCTGGGTTTCTATTGCCCCACTTCTCGGCATCGAATTATTCCGAATGGTGATCACCGCAGACAGTGTAAAACTGGTGGATCGATTGAACAAAAGGTACTTTACGGATTCATTGGCCGTTCTTGAAACCATGACCAAAGTTCCTGTCAGTTTTGATGTGTTGCAATCGCTTTTAACCGGAACGCTCGTAAACCTTCATCCTGCGCAGAAATATCGAACATCGCGAATCATTGATCATTATCAAATGGGAATGAAGTCGAGAGGGAAACTGCGAAGAGAATTCCGAAAGTCGATGCATGATATTCCGATTGCGCATCAAATGCAAATCGCTAGAAACGGCACAAGACTGATAGGAACGTTCTTAAAAGACCTCTCAACCGGAAACCTTGTTCGTGCAAAATATTCTGAATTTGAACTGATTGGAGAAAAGGAATTTCCAACCGAAATGGACATCCATACTGCAGGGTCTGGTAAAGTGAGAATCAAATTGGAATGGTCAAGAGTAAAGATTGGCGAGCCTGTAAATCAGCCGTTCAAGATTCCAAACAAGTACGTGCCCTTTGGGAATGAATAAGCTGTTCTTCATATTGATGGCGGTGTTCATTTCCTTGTCAGGATTTGCACAGGACAAGAGTGATCTGGAAAAAAAGAAAGATCAACTTCTTAAAGATATCCAGTACACTAACCAATTGTTGAGTGAAACGGCCAAAAATCGTGAAACCACGATGAGCCAATTGGAACTGATCAACACGAAGATTAGGAAGCGGCAAGAACTGATTAACGCAATCGTTCGTGAAACCAAAATGCTGCAGCGTGATATTGATGAAACGAGCAGCATTGTTGCAAACTTGGAAACTGATTTAAGTAAGCTGAAGGATGAGTACGGCAAAATGTTGTTTCACACCTATCGGAACATTAACACCTACGACCGTCTCATGTACATCTTCTCTAGCAAGGATTTTGAGCAAGCTTACAAGCGGCTGAAGTACTTTGAACAATACTCAAAGTACCGCCAACAGCAAGCCCAATTAATTGAAGAAACGAGAGATGCTTTAAGTCATAGGGTTGAGAGTTTGGACACTAAGAGGCATGACAGAGCAATGCTCCTCGAAACAAGTGAAAGGGAACGACTTACACTGAATGAAGAGCGAGAGGAGCAAGACAAAATGGTAGACGACCTTCAGGACAAAGAAGGTCAGTTGCGTTCCGAATTGCAGAAGAAAGACAAAGAAAAGAAGAAGCTGGAACGGGCTATTCAGAGGATTATCGAAGCAGAAATTGCCAAAGCGAAAAAGAAGGAAAAGAGAACGGGAAGTACGGTTACCAAATCTGGATTTGCGCTGACGCCTGCGGAGATGACCCTGTCGAATAACTTCTTTGACAACAAAGGAAAACTACCGTGGCCAAGTGAGCGAGGTGTGATTACGAGCAGCTTTGGTGAGCACCCACACCCAACATTGCGTGACATTAAAGTGGTGAACAACGGCATTGATATTCGTACCGAAGAAGGTGCTGAAGCCAGAGCCGTTTTTGCCGGAGTTGTATCTGCCGTGGTTGTAATTCCCGGTGCAAATAAGGCGGTTATTCTTCGTCATGGAGAATACCTTAGTGTTTACAGCAATTTGGCGGAGGTGGCTGTTAAAATGGGCGATGAAATCAGCGTTAAGCAAAACATTGGGCTGGTAGCAACAGACCGATTAACAGGAAAAACAGATTTGCATCTCGAGATTTGGAAAGGAGCCACCAAGCTCAATCCCAAGAAGTGGATTATGGCTCAGAAATAGGCCTATTAGCGCTTAGCGTTATCAAGGAAGATTAGGCAATAAAAAAAGCCGACCATTTTCATGGTGGGCTTTATCATTTAAGTACGAAAAGGGATTATTACTTCATTCCCTTTCTTGGAAGCCACTTACCGAATGACTTTCCAGCCTTTGCATATGATTCCTGAATTCTGTTTCCTGTATCCCAAGCTGCGCCATAAAAGGCGTTACCCGGTGCTCCCATTAAGTGCATTTGTCCTAATGGTTTGTCTGAACCAGTTTCATAAAGGGTTATGGTTAAATCAATGGCAGCCGGTACCGTCATTATCATCGGTATGCTAAATCCAGGTTCGGTCATGGTTGTATGAACCTCTAGAGTCAATTTTGCTTTATCAGCTCCTGAAACAATTCCAATTCCTTCCTTTTTCAACATTTTATTGAACAACGCCTCAAATTTCCCTGGAAATCTTGACTCACGATCAGCATTCCATGATTTTTGCCATTTGTCTCCACGGCCAGGTTCTTTGGCATTATACTCGGAAACTTTCTTCGCTACATAATCGGTTTCTTTCGTAGCTCTCTTTCCCGTACCCACCATCATATCGTCAAATTTGTAGACAACATTCACTTCGGGTTGTCCCGACATGGCTTTAAAGGACCCTGATTTAAGTTTCATTTTCTGAGCATTGGCACCAAATGCCATGGCCACAATCATTAGTGATGTTAGAATAGTTCTCATTTTGATTTGATTAAAGAAAAGTTGAAAGTCAAAATTAATGTCGCAAAATAACGAAAGCCTGCGTTGATCATCGTATTTCTACATTTGGAGCAGATGAATCAGAATTTAGATCCAGACAAGGAAAATCAACTACCGGTTGATAAGGAGGTTGAAAGAGCGTTGAGGCCACACGGTTTTAGCGAGTTTAGCGGGCAGGATAAGGTGGTTGAAAACCTCAGAGTTTTCGTGGAAGCCGCTAAACAAAGAGATGAAGCGTTGGATCACGTGCTCCTCCATGGCCCGCCCGGTCTTGGTAAAACCACATTGGCGAACATTATTGCTGCCGACTTGGGTGTAAGCATCAGAATCACCTCGGGACCAGTTTTGGATAAACCAGGAGATCTTGCAGGTCTACTGACCAATCTCGAACCGCATGATGTCCTTTTTATCGATGAGATTCATCGGTTAAGTCCAATTGTAGAAGAGTACTTGTATTCTGCTATGGAAGATTACAGGATTGACATCATGATCGAGACGGGCCCAAATGCGAGGTCGGTTCAGATTGATCTTAATCCTTTTACGCTGATTGGTGCGACAACAAGATCAGGTTTATTGACTGCTCCGTTGCGTGCGAGATTTGGCATCAACTCAAGGTTAGAGTATTATAACTCGGATATTTTGGGGCAGATTATTGAACGCTCGGCAAAAATATTGGAAGTAGAGATTTACTCAGATGCAACCGTTGAAATTGCCAGAAGAAGTAGAGGTACACCGAGAATTTGTAATGCTTTGCTAAGAAGAGTTAGAGACTTTGCTCAGATAAAAGGAAACGGCAGTATCGACTTAGAGATTGCCCAATTCGCATTGAATGCACTGAATGTGGACAAAGACGGCTTGGACGAAATGGACAACCGAATTTTAAGCACCATCATCGATAAATTTAGTGGTGGTCCGGTGGGATTAACAACCATTTCTACAGCCGTAGGCGAGGAGGGAGGGACGATTGAAGAAGTGTATGAACCTTTTCTAATCATGCAAGGATTCATGGCCAGAACGCCACGAGGAAGAGTAGTTACAGAGAAGTCGTACAAGCACCTCGGACGAATCAAGCCGGGTGAGGCGGGAACGCTATTCGAGTGACATGTCATGCAGAGCAGGTGAGAAGCTGAGAAATGAAATCTTCGTGAGCAACAGCTAGATTGAAAAACGCTGATAAAATAAAAGCGGAAGCCAAACGACTTGGTTTTATGTCTTGTGGGGTTTCCAAAGCAGGTTTTTTGGAAGAAGAAGCACCACGATTGGAACAATGGCTAAACGCGAATATGCATGGCGAAATGGGCTATATGGCCAATCATTTCGATAAGCGCTTAGATCCAACCAAGCTGGTGGAAGGAGCAAAATCGGTGATTTCATTGACGCTTAATTACTTCCCCGAAAAAGTTCAATCTGATTCAACGGCACCCAAACTTTCTAAATACGCTTATGGGGAGGATTACCATTTTGTGATCAAACGAAAGTTGAAGGAACTTTCTGATTTCATCCAAACCGAAATCGGTGAAATTGATGGTCGCGCATTTGTGGATTCTGCGCCCGTTCTTGATAAAGCTTGGGCTGCTAAGTCTGGCCTTGGGTGGATTGGCAAAAACGCAAACCTGATTACACCCCAAGTTGGGTCATTCTTCTTTATTGCTGAATTGATTATCGATTTAGAGTTGGAACCCGATGGCCCGATTACCGATCATTGTGGAACCTGCACTGCGTGCCTAGATGCGTGTCCTACCCAGGCTATTGTGAAACCATATGTAGTCGATGGATCAAAATGCATTTCCTATTTCACAATTGAATTGAAAGATTCAATTCCGACTGGAATGAAAGGCCAGTTTGAAGATTGGATGTTTGGTTGTGATATCTGCCAAGATGTTTGCCCCTGGAATCGGTTTTCCAAACCAAACGAAACACCTGAATTCAATCCACATTCGGATCTTTTGGAAATGAAAAGAAAGGATTGGGAAGAATTAACAGAGGATGTGTTCAGAAAGGTCTTCCAAAAATCTGCGGTCAAGCGAACCAAATTCTCAGGCCTAAAACGAAATATTGAGTTTCTGAAAAAGTGACATTTCGCATCTCAAACGGTAGAATTTATCATATAAATTACCCGAACAAAAGTGTGAATTACAACATACCTTTGAGCAAATTATCGCGGTGAGCAAGGACAAATCACTTCCACATTTCTTAGGGATCGGGGCCCCTAAATGCGGCACAACTTCGTTGCACGATATTCTGATTGATCATCCCCAAATTTATCTACCAGCGGATAAGGAGCTGCACTATTTCGATAATCCATCCCACTACGAAAAGGGAAATGATTGGTATTCAAAGCAGTTTGATGAGTGTGACAATACATTGGTGAAAGGGGAGATTACCCCAGCATACATGAGCTATCCTGAATCGGCAGAAAGGATACATAGATGTTTAGGGCCAGATGTGAAGTTGATTATGATGTTTCGCGAACCCGTAGAACGTGCTTTTTCCGAATACCAGCACAATTATCGTAGAGGTTTGGTAAACGAACCAACCTTTGATTTGGCGGTAGAAAGGGAACTAAATGACGTTCAAACCAAAGGTTTTGACAAACGCGTTTTCAGCTTTATTGAGCGCGGTAAATATGCCGACCAGGTTGAGCGTTTACTCAAGTATTTCCCAAAGGAGAATATGCTCTTCATTCGGTTTAGAGAGGATTTTATAGCCGATAAAGAAAAGTGTATCAGCGATGTTCTAAGCTTTATTGGAGTTGATCCAGCGGAACTGCAGATTAATAAGAAGAGCAATGCAGCATTCAACCCGAAGAGTCGGTTTGTGACCAAATTAGTAGAGAAAGATAACACACTCCGTTTGATGGCTCGAAAACTGGTTGCAAGCCCTATGGTTCGGAAAAAACTCCGGTCAATTGTGAATTCAATCAATACCAAGGAAGGAGGCCAAACACCTAAACTATCCCTTACCCAACGGATTGAGTTTCAGGAAAGGTTCTATAGCGGTGAACGTGAGCGTTTAGAGCAGCATATTGGTAAACCGTTACCAAGTTGGGATCTTTCTCTTAAGGGTTGAAAGGGAATAATTCAATCCTGTAGTATTATACTCAATCACCTCATTTTCGCATGGATAGCATAGCTACCTTTGCGATTAATGACCGACTTGGAATTTCTGATCATTGGTACCCAAAAAGCAGGTACAACTTCCCTTTACAATTACCTAAGTGAGCACCCGAAAGTCTTTGTTCCAGAGGTAAAGGAGATTCAGTTTTTTGTTGATGACCGCTTTTATATTCAAGGCCCAGATTACTTGAACCCGTTCTTTAATAAAGCTCAACCGGATGAATTAAAAGGGATGGCCTATGTGCATATGCTTCCATTTGATCAATGTCCAAAACGGGTGGCGGAATACAACCCTAATTTGAAGCTGATAGTTATGCTTCGAGATCCGATTAAAAGAGCTTTCTCAGCGTACAATTTTGCGATCAAAAATGGTTGGGAAAAGCGGGGTGTAAGCTTCGAGAAAAGCTTTGAATTGGAGGCAGAAAGACTAAAAGGTAACTATACCGAGAAGTATGAATTAGCCTATTTCTACAATGGCTTGTATCATCGTCATCTAACCAATTGGGCCAAGCATTTTAATCTGGAGAACATGCTTGTTTTGAAGGATTCGGATTTGCGTTTTGAACGGGAAGCCACCCTAAAAAGGGTATTCAGATTTTTACGAGTGGATGAGTTTGCAGATATCGACTTGCATGTTGAGCATAACAGGGCGGGTGGTGTTAAGAATCCGATCTTGCAAAAAGTATTGTTGGATAAGGAGGCGGGCTGGAAGCGTAAACTAGGCGCTGTTGTACCAACATCCATGAAAGTGGCTTTGCGAGCCAAGGTGATTAAACCGGTTATGGAGTGGAACAAAACCGAAGCCTTGAATCGACCGATGACGCAAACAGAGGTGGATTTAATCACGCCTTATTTTAAGGACGACCTTGCCGCACTGAAACGTGACTTCAATATCTCTTTTGAATGAAACCAACACACTTTTTAAGTCTAATTGCATTATTTGCGCTTGGTTCATGCTTGGGGCAAAAACCGAGTAATACAGAATCGTCAAAGGGTGACAATTCGATGAAAAACATTGAATTCGGATTCAACACAACGTATCTGGCTAGTTCGCCAAAATTTGAAGTCGCATTGGAGAAAATCGCCAACGATGGCTTTAAAAACGTGCGCATCTACGAGCCATTCACTAAACAGATCAAAAAGAAACCTGAATTGGGATGGAATCACCTGAACTGGTTGAAAGATCGTGGCTTTTCAGTTTTATTGAGCCTTTCTAATTTCCCATATAAAAATGAGCAGGATGCTGCCCAACTTCTAAAAATCCCAAGTAAACAACGAACGTTTCCTCAAAAAGCCATTAGGTATTCAAACCGGTTTCCGCCAGCAGATGTGAGTGGATACAAAACTCATCTCAACCAGTTTATGGAAGAGCTGAAAACAAGAGAGATGCTTTCGATGATTGATTTCGAAATCGGTAACGAGCCAAACGCGCCACGTTATTTTTGGGGAGATGCCGAAGACTGGAAGCGAGTACGAAATGCAACCAGTGAGGTCCTTTCTGAATTCGGAGAAAAAGGCCTTTGCTGTGGATACACTTCAAGTATGTTTCTACAAGAGACAAAGGAACGCCACGAACAATTTATTGCAGACTGGAGTGAGGAGGTTAAAGAATCCTATCAGACTTCGTTCCATGTTTACCTTAAAACAGGATCGGGCAGAGCCATTCTGCAAAATCCAAAGTTGGATGTAAGCGGTGGTGTCATTACCGAGTATGGTATGTATTCGCATTACACAGAGGAAAAAGCAATCCTGAAAACCTCTGCAGAATATGTAGTCGGATTGGTCAAACTTCTAGAGTTTACCTATACGAACGATATCGAGCAAGTCTATCTTTTTCCATTAATGGATGATGGTGCCAAAAAGGCTCGAATGGGCTACTTTGATGTCGATGGAAACCCAAAAGCGAGTTATGATTATTTCAAAGTGGTATGGGATGTTTTGAAAGATGGTTACAATGTGGAAACCACTGAAAGTGCGATTAACGTGATTGGGGAACAGTCCATTCTTATGCTTGCAAAACAGTCTATTCAGATGGATTCGAATTGGAACATTTCGGACGCATCAAACCCCGGGTCAGATCAATTGAACGAAGATGATTGGATCATCAGAGATCGATAAGGATAAGTCAACCCGCATACCCAAAAACTGGTACGTATTGGGTATGGCCATGATATTGGTTTTTCCGGTTTTTCTGGATTTGCTAAATGGTTTTCTGATCTATAAAATGAATATGACCAGTCCGATTCTGACGATTTATCGCGGAACAATATCACTTGCTTCGGTACCTGTTCTTTTATTAATAAAGGATAAAAGACATGTGATTTGGTTGTTGGTTGTCATCGGTCTTTTCTTCGTAAACATAGCGGCTTGGTCGGTATTCAAAACACTCGTTATAGGTACTGAAGTAGCGCTTTTTGTCAAACTCATCTATCCATATTTAATATTAGGTATTGGCCTGTTATTTCTTGAACGGAAGTGGCTCAAACTCTCTGACTTAACAAACTTGCAGATAGCGTATTGCACCATTGCCGCGATAAGTATTATTGCATCGTTTGCATTTGGCGTGGGTATAGAATATGGAGGAAGCAAGCACAGTTTCGGCACCAAATCTTTCTTCTCAGCTCAAAATGACATTAGTCTCGCTTTGTTGATAGGATATGTTCTGAACGGGGGAATGCTTCTAACCACTTTGAAAAAGCGATACTTTGTTTTCGGGCTGTTGATCTTTTTGGCTTTGGTTGCATTAAGTACACGCTCCGGGATTATTGGGGCTTTTGGAGTAACGGGTGTGTTGATTGCTTTAACAGTTGTATCTGGAGGTAATCAGGTGAATATATATAGATACAAAAAAAACATTCTGTTTGTAACGATGACGGCAGTAATGGTTGTTTTCGGAATTGTTATCGCCAATGTGATAAGCGAGTATCATTATATGATAACGAAGTTTGAAAGTTTGAGTGTTGAACAACCAAGAGAATTACTGATTAACGCAGGCAAAAGTCGACTGGATGATCGCCCAACTGCCATGAACGTTTTTGGCGAAGGGAGCTCATCCTTTATGAAGAAAGTCGGGTTTGAAGTCGTAGGACTTAGACGGTCTAAAGAAGAAGGAAAAACAGTGGAAGTTGATTATATGGACTTGATTGGAAATTATGGAATCCCATTCACAATTTTATTGCTGGCTTTTCCATTTTGGGTTCTGATTTCTGGTGGCTTCCATATTGTATTGGAGGGCGGTGTATGGAATACGTTGTTTACCTTAGCGATGGTTATGTTTCTTGGTCATTCTTTCTTGGCCGGTCATGCCATGATGAGTCCATTGGTAGGAACGGCCATGATTCCGGTTTACTTGAGTGCATTGCGAAGACCATCGATAATCCAACGTCTAGGAAAATGAAAGTGTTGCTTATCAACAACCGGTACCCGACCCCAGATAATCCACAACCTGGAGCGTATGTTCAAACTATGGGTGAGTGCATGGAAGCTGCCGGGGCAACGGTTGATCTTTTGGTCATGAATCAAAGTTGGAAGAACGGTTCTGACAAGCGAAAGAAGTACGTTCAATACTATTTGGATGTGTTGAGATTCAAGAATTTAGGGGGCTACGACTTGATATACATCAATCATTACCCACATGTTTTTCCGGTGTTATGGTTTAAGCTTGCCAAGGCCAAACATGGGCTAATCCATTGGCATGGAAGTGAGTTGTTTCCTGCAAATTGGAAGTCAGGAATTTTGAACTCGGTTTCACATTATTTCATTCCTAAGCGTTTTCGGCACATCACTCCTTCCAACTATTTTGCTGGTCGGGTGGAGGAAAAACTTGAGATTCCTACATCTGAAATTATGGTTTCTCCAAGCGGAGGAATTGACACGGAGATATTTATACCGACACCTAAATTGAAAGAGTCGAGTAGAATAACGCTTGGCTTCAGCTCCGCAATAGACACCGGTAAAGGAGCTGACTTGCTGGTTAAATTGGTGGGACAGATTCCCGATATTGAAAAGGAATTGGGAAGGTCGATTGTTCTTAAGTTGATTCGATACGGAACTGAAAAACAGAAATATTTGCAAGTGCTGGAAAAAAGCGATTGCGTTGAGGTTATTGATCCAATTGCAAAGGAGATGATGCCTTCTTTTTATAATTCGCTCGATGTGCTTCTTTTTCCCACTAGAAGAAAGGCCGAAAGCCTTGGTCTGGCAGCTTTGGAGGCTATGGCGTGTGGTATTCCCGTAGTTGGAAGTAACGATTTTGGGTTGAAAGAATACTTGGATTCAGGAGTTACGGGCGAGCCATTTGAAACCGGAAACGCAGATGCGTTTATTACTGCGGTGAAGAAAACGTTGGATACCATTACGAATTATAATCCTCGGCCTATGGTACTCGAAAAGTACTCCAAGCAATCGGTGGTCAAATTTTACCAGGGAATGTTTGAGGAAATTTTGGCGAAAGCCTAATTACCTCAATAAAATTGCTGACAGTAGAATTACGATTGCCAAATCGGGGACCCACCATTTATTTGAGTGCTCCAAACTGACTGTCATTAATGCAGATGAGGGAATGATTGCAGAAAAGATTGCAATCTGAAACGGAATCAAGCCGATTAGACCAAGTATTACGAAACAGGCCAACCAAATCCATTGCGTTTGTAATAATTCCATTTCCCGTATCGGAATAACCGAAGCTGCGGTATTATCGCCCATAGGTCTAATCATAGTAAAAACCAACATTGCTATTGCTGGAACCCAAGAGTAAATGTTGATGTTTTGACTTTCTGGAATATTAGAAACAGCTGATGTAAAAGCACTTAAACTTCCTTCGTGCCAGTCCATCGCCAATAAAAATGTGGTCAGAAGAACGAAAGGGAATAGGACTCCCAGAATGAAAATTGCGCCAGTTCTCCAAGATCGATGTCTCAACCGGATCGACATTAAAACGATGATAATGGCCCCCCAGATTAACGGAGGACAAAGCAAAACGGAAACTCCAATTGCAATTCCAACTCGTTGAATTGTTTCACTGGCTTTATCTACCCGATGAATCGAAATAAGGGCCATCGCACCAAGTGCGAAACATCCAACCGCAGCCACAGTTACAAACGGAATTGAAGAAGTAATCGGCAGAGCTAATAGCGAGAAAAGCAATGGCTGATAGTAGCTGCGAGCAGAAGTAAGCTTTTTTCTCACCTGTAGCTCCCGGTACAAAAATGTTACGCTAAGCAGCAATCCTATTGATAGAAGGGAGGAAATAATTGGATAATGAATAGGATCCGTAAACAGCCAATGGGACATTGGTTCTTGGACCCTTGGTAAAAAGAAAAAGAGCAGACCAACGCTTAGTATGATCGAGATGATCATAGCAATCAAAGTTCTTTCTCCAACCAGTCGCTGAATCATTTTTCCATGTGCCTAAATAGCACGCTTATCATTTGTTGAATGTGCAAGATCAGTTACATTTGCCACCAATCGACTACGACATGAATCTACAAGACATTCTCGATCCAATCCACGCAATATTCGAGTGGACTTTTGATATTCTAGCTGCAACAAATGACATGGGGAACAACGTCCTTATAGTTGTTATATCGGTTCTGATGCTTTACTGGATTGGTCAGCTGATTAAATTCAACAAAGACGAAGTAATTAACCGTTAATCAGGTCACGCGATGATCTTTTCAGATCGTTGCCAATATCTGTTCGGTAATACATTCCTTCAAATTTCACTTCTTCAACGCTGCGATACGAGGTATCCAGTGCATCACTCATTGAGTCACCAAAGCTGGTAACAGCAATGACTCTTCCTCCATTTGTTTCAAAACCGCGGTCCCCCTTTTTGGTGCCCGCATGAAACAATATGCTGTCCTTCACATTCTCAAGCCCGGTTATGGCTTTTCCTTTTTCGTAGGATCCTGGATAGCCTTCTGAAACGGTCATGATTGTACAGGCAGACCGTGTATCAATATTCAATTTGATGCGGTCCAAGTCTCCGTCAACAGTGGCCTCAAAAAGGTCAATCAAATCATTCTTAATTCGTGGAATGACAACCTCCGTTTCCGGATCACCCAATCGAACGTTGTATTCAATTACATGAGGATCATCTCCAACCTTCATTAATCCAATAAAGATGAATCCAACATATGGAATGCCGTCCTTCTGCAATCCTTTGATGGTTGGCTTAACAACTCGGTCTTCTACTTTTTTCATAAAAGCAGCGTCTGCAAATGGAACCGGAGAAATAGCTCCCATTCCGCCTGTGTTCAGGCCCGTATCACCTTCACCAATTCGCTTATAGTCTTTTGCTGAAGGAAGAATCTTGTAGCTCTTTCCATCCGTCAACACGAAAACCGAAAGCTCAATTCCATTCAGGTATTCTTCAATGATAACCTTATCCGAGGCAGCTCCAAACTTCTCTTCAATCAACATGCTGGTCAATTCCAGTTTAGCCGATACAATTTCATCAATGATCAAAACGCCTTTACCACCTGCCAACCCATCTGCTTTCAAAACATAAGGTGGATCCAATTTCTCAAGGAATCTTGTACCCTCCTCCAAGGTGTCGGAAGTGAATGTACCGTAGGCCGCGGTTGGTATTCCATGACGAATCATGAACGCTTTTGAAAAGTCTTTTGAGCCTTCCAGCATGGCGCCTTGCTTCTCTGGACCAATAACTGGGATGTATCTCAGGAATGGATCACCTTTGAAAAAGTCATGCAGACCTTTTACTAATGGGTCTTCTGGCCCAACTACAACCATATGAACACCATTTTCTCTGATGAACGATTTCATGGTTTCAAAATCGGTAGGATTGATGTTTACGTTGGTACCAACAGTGGCGGTGCCAGCGTTACCGGGTGCAATGTAAAGTGTTCCTAGTCGCTCACTCTGAGCGAGCTTCCAAGCAATGGTGTGCTCACGCCCGCCCGAACCGATTAATAAAATATTCATACTGCAAAGTAAGGGCAGAGTAAGAAAAGCGCATTGGATTTTAAACAGGTTGACGGAAAAGTTTTTAGAAGTAGAATTTGAAGCTGCTATTCTTCGTTTTTCCAAATTCGGTCATCCCTGCAAACGTGTGCATTGACCTTTCGATAGCTATTAAAAAACCTTCGCATTCCACTGGAACTGTCGGAAACTGCTGATTTCAAACTAAGTGATGAGTCAATGGACCACACCTCGTTGGCAAACATCACAGTATCGGAGAAAATGAAGTTCGGCACATCAGTACTGTTGATCAACAGTGGAATAAATCTGTTGAATTGTGTCGTGGAGCTGGTATCCAGCCCTCTACCGATCCAATGTTTTTCTTCGGGAATATCGAATGCAAAGTTTTCTTTGAATAGCGCTAAAATGGATGGTGTGATGTCTATATGCGAGCAGGCACCTTTGAAAACCGCTGAACGGTTCATCATAGGGGAATAGATCACCAAAGGAATGTGGAAGCTTTCGAAGTGATGATCTGTGAGATTCTGGTCAAGCGCGTGGTCTCCCGTGATTATAAAGATGGTTCGCTCGAAATCATCTCTTTTAGATAGCTTCATGAACAAGTGTCTTAATGCATCATCTGCAAAAAAGATTGAGGCTAAAACTTCTTGTTGAAGATTTGGACGTTCATTGCTCACATATCCAAGTTCAGCTAGACGCTCATGGACAAATTTTGAATCAAAATACTCCGGCTCACACATATTGAATGGAGTGTGCATGGTTATTGTCTGATAAACATTGAAGTATGGTTGATCCAGTTGTTTTCCACTCAGTACATCCAATGACTTGAAATAAAGATCCATATCATGATACCCCCAACCGCCTTCAGGTACTTGGTACTTGTCCGTTTCAAATGATTCCATTGAAATGAAATCATCTATTCCTATCTCTTTTAAGTAAGACCCTACATTGTCATAATTCCCCCATCCTCCATAGAAGAAGCCGGTCCTATAGCCATGCTGGTTCAATAGTTCGATAAGGCCAGTCTGCTTTGGAAAACGCTTCAAGTTGGAATATCTGAGATTCATATTCATAATTCCACGATTTCCGACTCCCGATGGAAGTGAAGACAATATACTAGGCAAGGCTCCGTAAGAGCGCTCAGCATTGGACAAGAATGTGGTCCAATAAAGGCCCGCATTTGCCAGACTATCTACGAAAGGGGTTAGGCTATGAGCGTATCTGGTATTTGAACCTGAGTAATTGCAAGACAGGCTTTCTGATATCACCAATACTATGTTTGGCCTTTGGGAATTATTTGGAAAGTAAGGTCCCAACACATTTTCATATGGTTCGTTATGGATCAACGGGTAAAGTGAATCGGAGTAATTGAAATAGGGGGTGGCTTTATGGTAGGCTGAAATCGCTGGGATTAGCTGATCCAGAGTCGTTGATTGAATATTGCTTCCCTCCTCACAACTCGCCAGCAGGTACATATGCTTTGAGTTCCCGATGAAATACTCATATCGGTTATCAAAATGGACTATTGATTTAACGTTACTAGATGAATTTGCAAGTGCTATTGGGCAAACGATTAAAAATGAACCAAGCAATGCCAGATTAATCTTGCGTGAATCCTGTTGAACTGACAAGACACGAACGACTCCAAAAGTCGACAGAATCAAGACACCCAATGCCCCAAGAAGCATTGGTATACGATTCAACGTAACCTCATTTGAGGTGATGTTCAAAATGTCTTGAAAAGAGAAGCTGAATAAAACACATCCAAGCAAAGAGTGATTGGTGAGGAAATACTGAGTAAGCAAAAGGTTGCTGACAATCATGCAAAGAGCCAGTCCTCCAGCGAGCACTTTCCCAATTCTTTGATTGAAATAGTTCAGCCCAGCAATGGGAATAAAGGCAAAAGTGAAAGCGAGTATTACGAGCAGCGTGTCAAAGTTGATGCTGCGTGTAACTAGGAGATCGAAGGAAAATGAATGACCAAGGGCAAACGAGGCGTAGGCGAATTCAAGTATTCGAATAAGGACGAAAATTGCTGCAACTAGGTAAACCAGCCTAATATACCCAGCTATAGAATTCAGCCTGTTAGACATTAATTATCGGTCTTCAATGGATTTTCATTTCCATCAATAAGTATAATGTTGACGTTTTTCGTGCTCGCCATGGTACGAAGCAATTCAACTCTTGAAGAATCCAGTTCTCCGCTCATCCATAAGTTGAGATGATATTCGGGAAAATAATGGGTAAGAAATTCGAACATTTCGAAACTTGAAGACAGGAACTCAACCTTGAGATTTTTCAACTTTTTGTATTCGGATTCATACAGTTGATCTCTTTCTGTTATGGAATCTGGAATCGGGTTTGATCCGACCCAATAAGATGTTTGTATCCTTTGAGCAAATTGCTGTAGCTGTTTGGCATAGTAGGATTCCACAATTACTTGGGTTTGAAGATTCCGATCCTTTACTATAGATGCGAGCTTGGAGACTCCATTCTCGGTGTCTTCATTTAGATTCTTGTAATCAAACCAGAACAACACTTTTTTTATACTCCTAACTGAATCTATGAACTGCTCAAGGTCAGGGCCGCCAGAATCAAGGTCGTGTTTTACAGTAAAAGCGTCTCTGTTCGGTTCGTAGAAAATATCTACTTCAATCCCCCTGAACTCTGATACTCGTTGATCTAAATATTCAAGACTGTTAATCCGATGCGCCCAGATCTTGTCCACCGGGTCATCCATGATCAATTGCTCGCATGGGTCGGGTTCATGCTGATGATTACAACCGCACAAAAAGAGAACGGTTAGTAAGATAAAGCAAACTCTAATCCAAGCGAAATTCATGTGGTAGAGCAACGAATCAGTTGATTGGCGGTGAGGCCAAAATACACATGCCAGATCACTGTATCAATTAAGATAATCGTTGCATCAGAAGGTGCTCGTACTATGGATACATCTCCAAGGCCATTTTGGCCGCGTTGTAAGCGTTGACCACACCACCTGTTTTGCTCAACTTTTTGAATGGAACCAGTTTTCCTCCAGCGTAAGTTGGATCTGGTTGGGTCACTTTCATTTTACCCGGTTTGTAAACAGAACTGATCAGCAAATCTTTCAATTGAACAGCTGTCAGTTTTGGGAAGTAGGATAACACGAAAGCTGCAACACCAGTAGTTACAGGAGCTGCCATACTTGTTCCGTCCTGTGGTTCGTATTCGTTTCCGGGCATAGTTGAGTAGACTTGAACACCGGGAGCAAAAAAGTCAACCTCTTTCTTGCCATAGTTAGAGAAGATTCCAGGCAGGCTGGCGTTCAATTCTGGGGATGATGCCCCAATAGTTAGAAAACTGGAAGCTCTTTCCTTCTTACTGAATTTCGGATTTGGAAAGCCAGTTACCTTATCGTTATTGGCACCATCATTTCCTGCAGCATGAATCAACAATACATTTTTAGACTCGGCATATTTAATGGCTTCATAAACGGCCTCCACCTGTGGTGAATAACCTTTACCAAAACTCATATTGATGATTTGCGCGCCATTATCGGCAGCATAACGAATCGCATTGGCTATGTCTTTGTCAAACTCATCACCGTTAGGTACAGCACGCAAAGCCATCAGTTTTACATTTTGGCAAATGCCGTCTCCGCCCAAACCGTTACCTCGGATTGAACCAACCAAGCCACCAACGTGCGTACCATGAACAGCATCTGGTGCTGAAACATCGTTGTTTCCGTACAAGCGTTCATCAGTCTTGGTTAGATCATCACCCATGATGTCTCGGTCATTGAATCCTGGGTTGTAGTGATACTTCATTCCAGCTTCCAAATGCTCGTAATATTCGGTCAGGCCTTCTTTGTCCATTCCTTGAGCGCTCATCATTAAAATGAATTCAGCGTACTTCCTAACCTCTTCATCTTTCGTTTCATAAACCGCTAATTCTTCAAGGGTATAGCCTTCACCAATGTTGGAAACAACAGCGCTATCTGCTTGATCGAAGAACATTTTAATACCCATCACCTGCATGAATTCGCCCTCAGAACTTTGTCTTTTCTCGGCAATTGCGGTAGCAACTTCAGTATATAGTTCAAAGTCAGCTCGATCTTCTTTGGCAATTTCCTTTTTGGTTTTACCGCTGAATTTTGGATCCAGTTTTCTGAAAATTCTGGTCATTTCCAGATTGGCGAATTGCATGTTGGTGCCATCAGCGGTACCCAAGAAATTCCATCCATGGATGTCATCCACGTAGCCATTTTTGTCATCGTCAATTCCGTTTCCGGGAATCTCATCTTCGTTTGTCCAAATGTTCTCTTTCAGATCCTCATGATCGATGTCCATACCTGAATCGATGATAGCAACCGTAACCGTGGTGCTCTTTCTATCCTTAACGAGTTTGTAAGCTCGGGTTGAACTCACACCGGCAACACCGTCCGTTTCAGGATCCATGTGGTGCCAATATTTAGACGTGGAGTCTGGTTCTGTGCTTGCGAAAACTGTTGTGCCGATGCAAAAGGTGAGAAGCAAGGCGATGGCCTTGGGAAAATGTATCATAAATGTGTGTTTGATTATTGGACGCAAAAATGAGGATTATTCCACATACCCGTTCTTAAAAGCAAACCGAATTAGGCCCGCAATGTTGTGAATATCCAGTTTTTGCATCAGGTTGTTCCGATGTGTCCACTGTTCTTGGGCTATAAAGAGTTTCTCACCAATCTCCTTGCTCGACATGCCGGACGCAACGAGTTTCAAAATTTCAGTTTCTCGGGCTGACATTTGGGCTACCGACTCCACACCATCACCTCCTAAACTTGGGCCAGAATTAAGTAAGGATGCGGCCACTTCGCTGGAGAAATATTTTTGAACATTCATCACTTTTCTAATGGCCATAACCAGCTCTTCCTGGTCTATGTTTTTGAGCAAATACCCATCAGGTCTACATTCCATTAATCGTTGAATCATTCCCTTTTCGCTAAGCTGCGTAAGGGTGAGAACTTTGATTTATGGGTTGTCCTTTTTGAGCGTGCGGGTGGCTTCAATACCATTCATCACTGGCATATCGATATCTATCAAAACAATATCAGGGCTCATGCTTTGGCACAGGTCCAAGGCACGCTTTCCATTGCCAGCGGTGGCAATGCATTCCATGTCTTGCACGTCATCGAACAGGGATTTTAGGCCATCCAATACGATGCGGTGGCCGTCTGCTATGATGATTTTAATGATTCCGCAGCATGCCAGTAAAACTCAAATTCATTTCTGAAACATTTGGTTTTACTAGGTTTAATAAATCCTCCGCCTCGTTCCTCGGCACCTCCTTTAAAAAGGAGGAATGGCGACAGTTCCCCCTTGAA
>JBLFWJ010000042.1:0-19839 GCA_047611425.1 Bacteroidia bacterium
TCGTGTCTGGCGAGAAGATGGTATGGTTAGTCCAGGTAGTTGTTCCTACTTCGCGAATCTTCAATTTGTATTTGATTGCGTTCGGTACTGAATTCCAGATCAATGTAGCCTCATCAACCTGAATATTTAATTCTGAATAATAGGTTGGGTTGTCACAAGACAAATCAACAGTAACTGATACGGTATCACAGATCGTATCTAATCCACACCCATTATATGCAAATAGGCAAACGGTATAGGTTCCTGGAGCCGCATAAATGTGTACCGGATTCTGGAGCGTATCACCGCTTCCATCACCAAAGTCCCAAAACTGGCCGTCCGCTGTACCTGAGGTAGTATTTGTAAAAGTTGCCGTAAGATCGACAGAAGAACTTGTAAACGAAGCTGATGGAACCGGACAGCCCAACACAGCCCTTACAATGTAGGCAAGGTTAAACCCGAAATCTTCAGAATTTGACCAGGTTCCATCAAAGAACACCCAAGTTGTACCTGGAAAATAATTAGATGTACCATACGCCAGGGTTATATTGCTTGTGAACGTCTCCTGAACTCCCATAGTGTACGTTCCAGCCGCAAGCGCGGTGTTCCCATTTACAATTGGAAGCTGAAGCATTACACCATTTGTATCTGCTGCTGTAATGATATAGGGAACGGAAGAAGCGATCTCATTTGACGGTGTACCCGAAACCTGATCGTACACGGCAGCAATAATGGTGTCTCCCATCATAGGGCTGGTCAGGTAAAACTGAAGGGAGGAAATGTAGGTTGCCGTAACTATCTCAAAATCATTACCAATAAACCCTGAAGCAGTGTTTCCTATACCAAGGGCTCCAACGATTACATTGTTATCCCTTGAGTATACATCCGTGGATACTGAATAGAATGCGGTGTCGAAATTGTTTGATGGATCCGTATCCGTTATATCGGCCGAAGCCATGGCTATAACCATATAATCATCCACCACTGCGGTGTTGAAAGGTGCTGTGGCCGCAAAATTCGCTGTTGTAAGTCCTGCCAAACTTCCCATAGTTGAGGAGTTGTTGTATTGGCTCACTCCACCTGCAGAAATATCAATATTCATAACAGGGTTAGTTGCCGCACCATTAACATTGTTCGTCATATCGGCATTGGGCATAAGTGCTTGTACCTGCGAAGATGGAACCACAGTGTATTGCGTTCCTCGGTAAAGGTTTACAGCTGCTACATCATCCGGAAGAAGGCCTGCTGCCACTAGAATATCATCTATCACAAGAATATACTTATCAGTGGAATTATTTCTCCAAGCCAAGTAAACGTTCTGATTTAAATAACCTGCCGCAGCCAGATCAACGGACTGTGATGCCCATACGCCAGCACTCGCAGCTGGAACTGTAAGCAAAGGAGCATTGGCCATAAAACCAGCTATTGTTGGCGTAGTAGTAGAGATCCTTACTTCGTAACCATCGGCATAGGCCGGGTCTTGGGCTTTTTCTTCCCAAGTTAAAACATTGCCGGCTGTCAAAGGGATCTGTGGACTGATCAACCAATCGTCCGATGTCCCAGCCGGGTTATACCAAGAAGTTGACATGGCCACCGTATCTGTTGCGTTGCTAAAATCTGCAGCACCGATCCATGCTGAAGTGAACGAGAAAGGCAAACTGGCGCTGGGGGTCAAAGTGTCCACATCAATGGTTAACCAAGTTCCGGGTATTCCTGTTTCGAAATCCTCTGTAAAAATTACTTGGGCTTGGGTCTGAATTGCACCTATTAGGGTGAGTGCAAAGACAAACAGCCCTGTTCTGGTAAATGCTTTTATCATGATCTTTTGTATATGGATGGTTTATTTATTGTCAAACTTTTTTGTGCCCTGGTTTTTCTTTCGGGTTGCAATCGATTCAGTCTTAATTGGCTGCTTACCAGTGTAAATCGGTAATTGCGCTTTATCAGTAATTGAAACAGCGCTAGGGGTGGCCGCTTCTTTCTTTTCAACCTTTATAGCTGTTACCGGTGTGGCATCGGTTTTTGATTGGGCACTTGCCGAATTTCCTGCGAAAGCAAATATGCCGACTAAGGTTGCTGTGTATATAATTTTCATGTGTATTTGGTTAGGTGTTTAAGTTAGGAATCAATCGATTTTTGTTGTTGCTCTCACATTGAACTAAGCCTTCATTTCAGAAAGTCTTTTATGCTCTGTTGAGTAGTTCACCTCCGTCTTATCCTTTTCTGCTGAAGTCTGCAGCTATTTCCGCTTTTGACTGTGCATTGGCATTGAGGATCAAAGCAAGAACCATGGCGGTAATGGGTTGGTCTTTTATTATCAAGGTTTCAATTTAGAGGGTTAGCAATGTATGGAAAATACTAGCGTTCCTAATGTCTGACTATTGACCACAAGGCTACTGGTTTTTGCGCATCGGAATACGTGATTGTAATATCACTCATAGGGCTTACCTCATGTACTATTCCTTCAAAACTCTAAAGACTTCGCTTTGGCCATTGTTCGTCATCACTTCAATGGAATAAAGTCCCGAAGCCCCCTCAATCTCAACATCAAGGCGCACCTCATTAGCAACAGATTCCCGGTAGACCAATTGTCCGTGTACGTTCCTTACGGTGATAACTGCCGGATCTGAGTTACCGAGTACAACAGTCACCTTACCCGAAGTTGGGTTAGGGAAGACATTGATCTCTGACCATTGTGTTGATTCAGATACCCGAGATTGTTGTCCTCCTTGGAAGCTAGAAGTACCGAACAGATTATTACCGCTGTACGAACTGTAGTTTGACGTAGGACTACAGAATGTCTTCACCTTCCATTGGTAGGTGGTGCCAGACTGAAGGTTGTTCAACAGAGCAGAAGTGGTTGGAGATGAAACGTTTTTATAACTCCACGTTGAAGTGTTGTTAATTCGGTATTTCACCTTGTAGCTCGCTGCTCCGCTTACCATTCCCTCTAGCTCCAACCGAAAAGCATAGCGTACCATTGGCTTTATGTTCCAGGAATTCAATGCTTTATTTTAAATGAGTTGATAGGAGGTAACTAGCAACCTATCCCCTGTTTTTCATACTGTAAAACTTTGACGATTAGAATCTCTTCGATGGATCAACACATCTACAGGTTTACTAAAACCGATTGCATCACTTTGAGGCTATACGAATTTACCTTTTGATGAGAAGGCATCCATCCCAGTAAGAACCGCGTAAAGTCGGTCCATGCAATTGGAAACATGCTTCTCCATTCCTGTTCTAATGCCTTAAAATCGATTTCTATCGCGGAGTCTCCGATGGCCTTCTTTAGCTCCAAAAAATAAAAATCTAATAGCGCCTCAGAATGATCTTCACACGCATCACTCGAAAGGCAACTTCCTAAGAAATAGGCAACATCCTTCATTCCACAACCACGACCAACATATTGAAAATCCACTACGGCTACCTTCTCACCAGATTTGGAAAAGCAGAAATTAGCGAGTTTGGCATCTCCATGTACAATAGTCTGATAGGTACACCCCGTCAGTAATTCATCTATCTGACGAGCTTTTAGTTTCAACTCCTCGTGTTGGATCTTCTCAAACTCTTCTGGTCTGGTATCTAAATGCCAGTAGGTGCCAACCTCCCACAGGCCTTCAGGCTCTCGATTTATGAATGTACCATGAAAATTAGCCAACCATTGCAAGCAGGTTTTCACTTCCTTTAGGGTTAACTCATGTTTACGGTCAGGAAACTGGTTATCCAAATCTTCCAATATTATCCATTGCTCTAACCCTAGAGTAAATGAACCAATGAACTTTGCTGTTCTAGATGACTCTTTGCACAGATGGTTCCATAGATGATACCATTGGGTTTCAACTTCGTAGGACCGGATCTTTCGATTATGAGAGATATCCGTATTCCAGCCTCTTGGATGTTCATTCCCCTTTTTTAGGGATATATGCTTGACCACCACAGTACCCGGGGACGAACCCTGCAACTTAAGACGTGAGATTTCACCATAACCACTCCACAACGACTGGATAATTTCCACCTCCTCACATGAAGAAGAATTGGTAACGTTTAATAGGTAGTTCCTGAAATCGGAATTCATAATTTGAGCACGCTGCCTTTGATTTAAAAGTGAAGGTCTAATTTACTGTTTGCAATCACGGGCTGGTGACGGTTTGAAACGCATGAAAAATTGAATTAAAAGTTCAAATCGCTGGGCCACGCAACCGCAATCAATATGCTCATCTGGTTTAAGCGGATAGTTAGAATTTCAATCCATTTCCAGATGGATTCCGGTGCAAAACCCATCGAGCAATTCATCTCCAATCATGCCCTCCACTAATCCAACCGAATAGGATAGCGCACCGTTAGCTTTATGTGCAACCACGCTGATGCCAGGTTTTAAAGGAACTGGTGACAGATAGCAAACCTCTTCTAAAGTCGCACCTAAAAATGTCTTGGGTGGTTGGCTCTCACCAAGATCTGAAAACGCAAAACTGGAGACTTTACCACCATGCGCCAGATCCGTCATGGCCTTGTATGCCCATAATGGTACATGGCTGTACAGACGTAAGAAGTCCGCATGCTTCTGTGGCAGTTTGGCCTTAATCTGATGGCGCAACTGACCATTCAAGTTGGTAATTAAGTCATTCATTGTGCCGCTTCCATTCCGTTCCTTCCGAAAGTAGATGAAGGATAGATCGTTGCCTATCAGATGACCCTCCTCCCCTTTCTTGCGCATATCATGCGGGGCTGCCATCCAAATAAAACTGCCTTTGGCTTGTTGTTCGTTTGCCAGTTTTTCAAAGGCTTGCATCAACATTGCTATCAGATATACACTGAAACTCAGGTTCGCTCCATTCTCAATTGCAGACTTCTCAATTTGCTTGGTTTCCTCCTTCGTAAAATGAATAAACCGATAGATTGTCCTTGGCTTTGACACGGGTTTTGAAACAGTGGTAAGCCCCCAACCAGATGAGCCAAACGAGAATTCGGCCACCTCAAATGCATGTTTCCAAATGACACCAATGGGTCTTGATTGATTCTTTTGAATAAATCGTTCAGGAACTGAATCTTCGTTTAGACAATTTACAAACTGTAACATGCCCCGATGATCGAACAACACATGATGCATGGAAATCAACAGCGATGGTTTCCCGTGTTGGTCATGGTATAAATCGATACGGACAAGACCATTTTTCTTTTCGATGCCCACGTTCCATAAACTGGATTCAGCTTCCGTATTCAACTGGTTGGAATGAAGTACAACTGCATTGCCTTTGAAAGAGACTTCCTTCCAATATGGCGCTCGCCAGAATCTAAACTCAACCTGAAGGGAATTGACTTTATCGAGAAGCTTGGAGTTGAAGAGTCGTTCCTGAAGCTGATTCAAATCGGCTTCAGGATTCAAACGATAAAGGATTCTTGAGATGTTGCCTGACTGCCCAGCCTTCCTCATTGAGCGATCCAGTAATAACTGAAAAACGTCAGAACCAGAAAGCGAACGATTGTCCATTAAGGACCAAGCTAAGAATTGTCCCCTCCCGCAGGAGCAAAACGCATGGCACAGTTGGCCAATGTGTCAACGGAAGACATGTTGTCTTCCGTTAGATCGTTGGGTGGAATGTCGATTCCGAACTCATCATCGATATGCATCACCAACTCGATAACCGTTACAGAATCAATCCCGATTTCAACAAAAGGTGTGGTTCCAGATATCTCAACTCCCTCGCCCAAAACGTTGGCTTTCAGAAACTGAATCATCATGTTGGATATTTTGCTTTTATCGACTGTCATTTCGACTACAATATTCGGGTTTTTTTACCCTTGTTAAGTAAATAAGATCACGTAATCATTCCTGATTTTCGACAGGATGCGAAAAACTTTGTTCGCATTTCGATTCATTAGCAATTCATAGGCCGCTTTCAGTACTTTTCAGGATTAACGCATTATTTCAATAATTGTTGAAAACCGTTGCTGTAATAGGATCTGGAATTGCGGGGCTTTCGATAGCCAACCGACTTGTATCCAAAGGATTTGAGGTGACAATTTTTGAGGCAAACGATTTTCCTGGAGGCAAGATTACGGAGCATCGCGAAAACGGTTATCGATTTGACATGGGGCCTTCGGTTCTTACCATGCCGCATTACTTAGATGAGTTGTTCGAAATTGCTGGGGAGGATCCCCGACAGTATTTCAACTACGAAAGATTAGATCCGGTATTCAAGTATTTTTTCGAGGATGGCAACTGCATTCAAACGCATGCATCCAAAGAGAAAACGATTGAGGAATTGGTTTCAAAAACCACCGTGGCAAAGGCCGATGTTGAAACGTTCTTCAAAAGGGCGGAAGAAAAGCTCCTCCTAACGGATCCTGTTTTCTTGCAGCGTTCGCTCCACATTTGGAAGAATTACCTGGACATGGCTACACTGAAAGGCGTTCTAAACTTCCACAGAATTGAGGCATTTACTACCATGGCCGATGCGAATCTCAAGCTATTCAAGGATGAGAAGGTGACAGCCATATTCAACCAGTATGCTGCGTACAACGGCAGCAGCCCATTCTTGGCGCCAGCTACGCTCAATTTAATTGCCCATTATGAATTGAGTCTTGGCGCATTCTATCCTAAAGGTGGAATGCATTCGATAACCGAATCCTTATTGCAGCTCGCAAAACATCAAGGCGTAAACATTGAACTGAATAGTTCGGTCGACAGAGTTTTGATTGAGAACAAACGAGCAATTGGTGTATCTGTAAAGGGGCGGCCTCAAAAGTTTGATTTGGTTGTTTCGAATGCCGATGTATCAAAGACTTACTCTGATCTGATTCCGAATCAATCTAAACCGACTCGGGTTCTTGAACAGCCAAAATCAAGTTCCGTTATCGTGTTTTACTGGGGAATAAAACGAGAATTCGATTCGCTTGGATTGCACAACATGTTTATGAGTGCCAACCAAAAAACCGAAAACGAAGCCATTTTCAAATCAAAGACAATCTCTTCTGACCCTACCGTTTACCTGTACATCAGCAGCAAGGGAAACAAAGGTGATGCACCCAAAGGATTCGAGAATTGGTTTGCGATGATTACCGTTCCTCATAACTCCGGACAGGATTGGGACAGCCTTGTAGACCAAGCCAGAAAGGATGTCCTTCTCAAACTATCGAGAATTTTAAAGACGGATATTGAACCGTTAATTGGCTATGAGCATGTTCTTGACCCACGCACAGTTGAAGCCATGACAGGCTGCACTGCTGGATCCATTTATGGCAATAGTTCCAACGGAAAATTTGCTGCATTTCTTCGGCACCCAAACTTTTCAAGTAAGATTAAAAATCTCTTTTTCTGTGGAGGAAGCGTTCACCCAGGATCCAGCATTCCGCTCTCTCTACTATCTGCAAAGATCACTTCGAACCTAATTGAAAAGGATTGATTACTCTGGATTAGAACCCCACAACCTTTGCTCGAGTTAATCCTATTTGTTGATGATGGATTTCAATAATAAAGACTCCAGTTCCTGTGAGTTCCCTGAGATTTATTCCATCAATAATTCCTGAATCAACCAATTTCCCGTCTGAGGTGTACACTTTATACATCCCTCCTATTAGACTTGGATCAACTCGAACGGATCCTTTATCATCTTGCCAGATATGTAATTGATTTTCGGTTTTAACGTCTGTAATCACAGCATCGGTGCAAGCGGTAAACTCACCCATTGCGTATCGCTCTTGAGCGGGCAAATCATTGTCACTTAAACCTGCTGGATAACCGATAAGGGGCCAAGTATTTCCGAACTCCTGTAACGATGAGTTCAAGTACAAGGAAGTGTCTGCAATAATCTCGGTTCCTAGAGGAGTAGCAACTCCGAATACGTTATTACCGTGGCTTAAATGACCAACTCCATAGAGCGCGAAATTCCCTAAGGGAAAGCCTGTGGCCGCAACCTCATTTCCAATCCAATTCAAAGAATCGGTTGGGGTGTTATTATCCATGATAATTCCATAGAGCTCTACTCTGTTTCTGAAAAATGTATTGAACGGTCCATTGACATCGTGAGAAGCATCCACAACAATATTCTGGGCAACATTACCCTCAAACAGGTTTAAGAATGGGTAATTGCCGTGCAGCACGATATCCCCAGCAGCATTTGTTGGAAATCCGCTCTGATCCCAAAATGAATCAAGCGAATAATTGTACGCATAGACGTTGGCACTCGCTCCAGCTTGTATCAACATCGCATGTCGAAGATGTTCAAAGACGTTGCTTTCTACCAAATTGTAACTGCTAGCATATTGAACCACCGCTCCATATCCTTCGCCTCCTCCACCATAGGAAAAGGCATTTTTGAAATAGCTGTCTTTTACCTCAACGTGACAACAAGACGAAATTCCAACGTGGGCATTCACAGTCATGTCACTAATCACGCTATAGACCGCACAATTGTATGCTCGCTCAATATCAATGGTGATGTAATGATTCACTGAATTGTCCAACCTTTCAATACTCAGGCACTGAACTCCTGCATTCACACGTGGTATAACTCTTACAGCGAATGGCTCGCGAATCATATCCAAATCCATGTTCAGGGGATCTTGAAGAACCACGGTATTTCCCACAACCGAATCGACCATTACACACTGACCCACAAAACCGTGTGCCCATTCTGAAATCGCCAAATCTTCGTCATTCATTCCAATTCTTAGCATTTCACCTACGGCAATTGGGCTGGCATTTTCTACCTCCAATTCAATCTCATCCTTGGTTCCAGCGGAAGCAATCCAAAGTGTATCTGTGGATTGTCCTCCGGCCATTTGAATACAGTGACCGTTTCCACCAAGGTCGAAAACCAACTTTACATTACTGGATTCTCCAACCAACCAAGTACTGTCTGGCAACTCAATTGTCTGATTAAATAAGTAGGATCCATTTGGAAAATAAATGGAACCAGCCCCTCCATTCAGCTGCGAAATGGCTGCTTGAAAAGCAAAATTGTTTGATGCGGATTGATCCGAGATTCCACCAACATTCATAATGTTGACCATCTCTGATGGAGGCTGAATATCAACAGTGTTTCCTGCTCGCGACCAGTCTACTTTCCGGTGGTCTGGTATTACTTGAGCAGTAATAAAAAAGGGAATAAAAAGTGCTAGTAAGGTGGTTCTTAAACCCATTCTGAAATTGCTTCTATAACGGTTGCTCCAACTTTTCCAAAGAAGAAAATGAGGACGATAATACAATAGACCAGTTTGATGGATGTGCCAACTAAAAAGCCAATTAATGAACCCATTCCGCTATTTAAGGCTTTAGAGAAATTGCCACCAGCAATCATGTCTCCAGCTACGGTGCCAACCAGCGGCCCAAGAATAATTCCCAGCGGAGGAAAAAAGAAGAGTCCAACAAAAATTCCGATGATGCCACCAATTATTCCTTCCCTGCTACTTCCAAATCGCTTGGCTCCAAGAACAGGAACAACCAAATCGAGACCAGCGGCAACCGCAGCAAACAATCCCCATATAATCAAGGCAAATAGTCCTACTTCTTCCCCAGGAAGCAAATAGAAAAGGAACAGGCTTGAAAAGGAAACCAATGGCCCCGGAATCCCGGGAACAATGCAGCCCATTATTCCAATCCCGTGTAGGATTAGGCCGATAATGATAATGAGTGATTCTGTCATGCTTTCGGCATAACCAAAGCCAAAATGATGTACGGTATTATGCCAATCCCCATGAAAATAGCTGAAAGAACAAATGCTATTCTAATTACCGTTGGATCTACGTCCATGTACTCAGCTAAGCCAGCACAAACACCTAATACTTTACCGTCTTTTCTTTGAAGTTTTTTGCTCATGATTGTTCGATTGATTCGACTGTTAAAGTAAAAAGACCCGTTGAAATGAATCAACGGGTCTTGCAAAGAATTCTTAAAACTCTTCAACAGTTATCAGAATGGAAGATCGTCATCCTCTGGCAGTGGCGGAGCACTTGTTGGAGCAGGCGCTGGCGTAGAGACTGCTCCAGGAATCGGGTCCATTGGTGGTGGAGCAGTGACTGCAGAATTTGCGTCAATTTTCCATGCACCTAAATTCACAAAGTATCGTCCGTTGTACTCGTTTCCTCTTAGGTTGAAAGAAACTTTTACATCATCCCCGGTTTTGTATTTGTCAATCAAGGAAATTTTATCCTTAACTAATTCAAATTTCAAATCCTGAGGATATTGTTCCTTGGTTGTAACCACAAATTCTCGCTTAGAGAATCCGCTATCAAATGTCTGTGTGTCCATTACCACTTTGATGGTACCGGCTGCTTCGTAACTCATATTTTCTTAGAATAAATTGTTTGACTTGGGAAAGCAAAATCCAATCCTTCGGCAGCAAATCGCTTTAAGATCTGCATGTTAATGATTGATTGGGTTTGCATGATATCGCTCTCCTTCTTGATGTAATAAATGAAGAGGATATTAAGGGAGAAATCACCGAACGAACTAAACGATATAACGTGATCCTCAGTAGTTTCAATATTTTCAGCGTGAATGTCCGTCAGAATCTGAATGGCTCGTTCAACTTTTTCATCGTCCATATCATAGGTCAGCCCCAAGGTTTGAACCACCTTACGTGATGGTTCTGAGGAAACGTTCTCAACAATTGAAGCTGTGAATTCCTTATTTGGAATGGTAACGATTCTTCCTGCTAGAGTCTTTACCCTGGTGCTTCGTATTCCAACTTCGGTTACAAAACCATCGAACCCACTAATTTGAATTCGATCATTAATGGTAAACGGCTTATCGAAGAAAACGGTAAGTCCTCCAAAGAGATTGGCTACCGAATCCTGAGCAGCCAAGGCAAATGCCAAACCACCAATTCCCAATCCGGCAATGAGCGCACCTACATCATACCCTGCGTTGTTCAATCCAATGACAACGGCCATTGCCCAAACCACAAAGTGAATCACTTTTCTAAGCAGAGGTAGTAGCTGATCATCAAGATCACCCTCTGTTTTCTTGACAATCGGCACGAGGTATTCATCAATCAGCGAATCCAATAATCGATTGATTAACCAAGCGATATTGAAGACTATCAGAATGAAGTAAACCCGTCCAATCCAATCATCCAGCGTATCTGTAAAATGAAGTCGATGAAGGGCGTAGTATACCCCTGCGATAATTACTGCAAAAACAACCGGCTCTTCTATATGATCAACCAAAACATCATCTAGTCGTGTTTTGGTCTTACTGGCCAATTTCTTGAATACGTTGGCGAAAAGCCAGTATATAATTTTACTGAGAATGACTGAACCAGCGATTATCCCGAACGACAAGAGCCATTGCTCAGCCGTATTACCATAAAACGTATTACTCAGAAATTCCATGGAATTAAAGTGCCTTTACGGCTTCCAAAGCTGCCTCGTAATTTGGCTCTCGAGTAATTTCTGGAACCAACTCTAGGTATTTGATTCTGTTCTTTTTGTCCAGAACAAAAATGGCCCTTGCCAAAAGTCCTTTCAAAGGCCCATTCACCATTTCCACGTTGAATTCTTTACCGAAATCACCATACCTAAAATCTGAACAAGAGGTGATGTTATCAATCCCATCTGCTTCACAATATCTTTTCAATGCGAATGGAAGATCCTTGCTAACGGCAATAATTTCAAGGTCAGCAATACCGCTTAAATCCTTGTTAAATCTTGCCGATTCCATTGCGCAAATTTTTGTGTCCACACTCGGAAGGGACAAAATAATCTTGTTCTTTCCTTCTAAATCATAAAGGCTTAGTTCCATCAAATCCCGTTTCACTACAGTGAAATCAGGAGCTATTTCTCCTACGTCAGGAATTTCACCTTTTAATAATACTTCTGTGCCTTTTAGTGTTACTGAGTCAATCGCTTCCATCAAACAAGTTTAAAATTTGGGAGTGCGAAAATACTAAGATCAACCCTTAAAGTATCACCGTTTCAAGGCTTTCGTTTTTTTTAGATTTGACCTCCATCTAACTGTACAATGAAAGCTTTCAGCCGCATTTTGGGAACAATAGTCTTGTTCTTTGTCGCCTTCTTTTTGATTGGAGTTTTCGTTCCATCAGTTTCTTACGACATTGAAATAGAAATTGACCGACCTGCGAATGAAGTTTTTCCAGCTCTAACTGATTCCGAATTGTCCCCAAAATGGATTAGAGGATTAATTTCTTCAGCATTAGTACATGGTGAAGTAGGAAAACCAGGTTCCAAGTACACTATGACAATAGATAGGTCTGGACGAGCCGAAACTTTTGAGGAAACAATTATTCAATCTAAACCTGATTCAATACTAGTCTATTCAATGGAAAGTCAAGGACTTTTGGGCAATGTGGTGATTAAGCTTCAAAAGCATTCTGAATCCACCAGAGTATTTGTCTCCACAACTTTAAGGGGTAAAGTCTGGTTTACCCGTTCGTTCCTCCCTCTTTTTAAAAAATCTATAAAGGACACCAACTTGAAGGACTATTTGACTCTTAAATCGGTTCTTGAATCAACCTGAGATTTCATTATTCTAATTCAATCAATTCATCCAATGTACCCCTAGTAATGCTGTGGTAATTTGGCCTAGCTTTCTTATAAAGCTCTGTAAGTTCACTAGGTTTCATTTTGGATTTCTTCATCGCCTTGTAAATTGGAACCAAAAATTTTCTCCGTCCAACAGTCATAACGAAGTTCTCAATTTCCTCATCCACATTATGAAAGTCTGATTTAATACTCAGAATAAACCACTTCGTTTTTATTTCGGAATTGCTAAGTAAGCGTTGCTTGTGTGCAGCAAACAACCTAGACATGGCTGGTTTAGGCACATCACTATTAATCAGTTCCCCTAGAAAATATAGCCACTCATTAACAGAATAATTCTCAAGATTCGCCATATTTTGAATTTTCTCATTCATAACAATAGAATCTACTATCTGATCCACATTAAGATAGGGCTTAGGCTTTTCAACTTTAGAAGGCAAGGCTGCAGAATGAACCCATTCATCAATTTCACCTGGGTGCAATACATCTTCACCAAGATATTTATTCAGGAATTTTAAAAATTCGGTAGTATTTATAGACTTGAAACTGTACGAATTGAAATATTCTTTAAGCATTTCATCAATGACTTTTCGGCCAACTTTCTTCTCAAGAAACTCAATGAATAAAGCACCTTTCTCATAAGCAACATCGGTCATTCCGTCATCTGGATTTCTGCCAGATAAATCAAGCTTCAAATGGGCATCAGGGCTCATTTCACCCATATCACCCATTGTTGCCATCAAATCAAGGTATCCATTGTAACGATGCATAGATGCTTGCTCCACGCCATCAAGGCTTTCTACGATTCTTCTTTCCAAATAGACTGTTATTCCTTCATTAAGCCAGAAATCATTCCAGGTTTGGTTCGTTACCAAGTTCCCACTCCAACTGTGAGCTAATTCATGAGCCACTAATGAAACCAATGATCTATCACCAGCGATAATGGTTGGAGTTAGAAATGTCAACATGGGATTCTCCATTCCACCAAAGGGGAAAGCTTCAGGTAAAACAAGCATGTCAAATTTTCCCCATTTATACGGACCAGCTATGCTTTCAGCAACTTCTATCATACTTGAGGTATTCTCAAACTCACTTGCTGCAGCCTCAATTACATGTGGTAAAGCATAAACTCCGCATTTATCTGAAATACTCTTATACACTAAATCTCCCGCAGCCAGTGCAATCAAATATGGAGGTATTGGGTACTTCATTTTAAAACTAAATCTATTCCCTTTGATTTCTCCAGATTCAGCACCCATTACTGCCACTGAGCCTTCGGGTACATTCACATAGGCGTTGAACAAAAGCTTCGATGCAGGAGTATCCTGAATGGGTATCCAACTTCTCGTAAGAATGGCTTCGCCCTGTGAATAAACAAATGGTTTTTGAAGCCCGCTGTTTGTATTATCTAGCCACTGCAATCCTTCGGATTCTGGAGTTGTTGAATACGCAATCACCACCTGCGAAGCAGTTTTTGAAATTGGAACAGTTAACGACCTTCCCAGTAGCGGATCTTTCTTTCCCAGAACTATTTTAGTCTTCTTCCCATTTACTGTAACCGTATGAATATCTAAACCTTTTGTATCAAAAACTATTTGGTTTCCAGAAACTAATTCCACCCTATAAGCTACAGACCCTTTAATTATCCTTTTGTTAAAATCGATGGTTAAATCAAGATTAGCACTCTTTGAAAATGCCTGTCCGCTATTAGAAAAGCTATGGACATCTGGTCTGATAATTTTGGTTTTCGAATCCTTTCCTCCACCTGAATCCTTTGTTGGATGGTTGGATTTATCGACCGCATTGAGGTCGAGCGTCTTGGTAGAATTTTTACTATTCTCCTTCTTAAGCTCATCTTTAGTTTGTGCATTAAGGCTAAGAATGAAAAACACTAAGAATGAAACTGAACAAATGGTTTTGCTAATCATCGATTATTTTTTTACGCTTTAATTCAATCAAGCTTCTCGGGTTGAAGGAACTTTTTATTTTTATTAAAATCAGCTTTCGCTTTTGACCTAAGGTGATCCGTTAAAACTTCCAATCCTTTATCATAAGTAATGTTATTGGTAATAATTATGTGCGAATCATCCCTATAGGGTTTTAGAAATTTTTTGAACGAAGGCATAACGTGATTCTCCCACTGGTATCGCACCACATCTTCATTATACCCCCTTTCAGAACCATCCCTTTTTATCCTACGGTTTAGTTTGATTTCTTCCCGAACATCTATGTACACTCTAAGGTCAAGCAATTCTCTTATATGCGGATAATGAAAAACGAATAATCCTTCTACAACAACTAAAGGAGCCGATTCTATGGTCAACTTAGTCGGTTCATGGTCTGGGTTATTGAACGAATACTCGTCAATTTCAATTGACCTACCGGAGACCAATGCAACAACATCGCCAAAAAACTTTTGCTTATCAATGGATGTAGGAAGATCGAAATTCACCTCTCCATTCTCATCTATAGACTGTTCTTCCTTTGGAAGATAATAGTTGTCTTGAGAAACGATGGCTAGAGATTCTACGCCAAGATTTTTCTGCAACTTTTTAAGAAACGAAGTTTTGCCTGAAGCGCTTCCCCCTGCAATTCCTACTACGTAAGGATGTCTTTTTTGCCCCATTCTTCGAAGGGACAAATATATACGGAGGCATCAAAGCGTAACGCGCAGATTGTAAAAATACTTTCCCTCTCTCATTTCGGTGAATTGGTGAGTTACAGGTGTAGAACTTCTCCTCGCTAATGAAAGTAAACTTAAATCATCTCCTGTTTCATCAGACCCAAGTGCAAGCTTCTTTTCATAAAATCTTTCTAACCCTTCTGGACTCAATGAATTTATCAAGTTCATCCTTTCCCCTAGTTACTCCTTATCTTTCTTTCTGACTGGGTTTCCAGCACAAATAACAGTCCTTCCTTTTTGATTTGCAACGATAAGGATGCCATCGTTTTTCGCCTCATTCTCCATGGACCTACTTACATCCTGAAGCATCTCTACCAGCACATTAAACATGCGTTTACCGTTGGCATCTGACCTATCTGCCTCCATCTTATTCTGCGCAATAAAGGTGATTGGATAAATAGTTTCTTGGGAGTATTCCCCTTTGTAAAGAAGACTTATTCCTTCATCATTCAAGTTCTTATAAAAACCTTTACTTATGGCAAGTGGAGCTCCGGAAGTCGTAGTCTTTTCCTTATTTTTTAGTTTGACTGAAAGATTGAAATTGGACAGATTATCCTGCATTTCTTCAAAATCATAGGAAAGTGGTTCGCCACTCTTTCTAGCCATTTCTATCAAACCTAAACCAGCACCACGACCAGTCATTTCAGGTTCTGCCAACATCTTAAGATATAGGGATTTTAACGTTTCAGAGTTCAAAGAATTAATGCTTTTCAGCAACTCTTTCAATTCTGAAATGTGATCTGGTTGAATCAAGTTTACGGCCTAAATGTGATTTGAACTACCACCACTCCGAGCTGTAAAGCAACCTTGTGGATCGCTGGGAATCACTCTGGCTTCTCCGTGCCTCACCACATTCTGAAAACCCTCGACTATGAGGAATGACACTTTTTCCTCAATCGCGTAAGCTCGTCAAACCGATTTACGTTTTGCTCTGCAAGCGCGATAACCTTATCGGTTATATCGTCATTGAACCTCCCGTTGTAAACAAAACAAAGCTTGTCATTTCGAAAAATATTGAAGTAATCGTAGCCGTTCATGGCAGCACTCCGGTTGGCAATCATGTTGTTGCACTTGGTTCAACCAAAATAGTTTCAGTGTATCACGTAGGATATTTCACTGGATAAAAATTGAATAGAACGAGTCTTTTATCGTTGCTCATCGATCAACCAAGGACGACAGACCTCTTTTGACACCAAGCGAGCGTAAGCGATTCGCGCAGTAAGAATTATCCTAGTAAATCCAGATTAGAAAGCCTTTAATCCTTACGCAGAACTGAAACTATCGACTCACTGTTTGACCCAACAGTTCTTCTTGTTCAATCTGGACAACGATTTCTTCAATTAGTTTATCGTCTTCCTTGGGGTTGTAGTCTGCCTTTAAATCGAAACTAAACATCTTGGCAACACCTTGAAACAACCAAGCTGTAAAGCCTCCTCGTAAGTCTTTAACTAATTCGTAGCTAACATTTCCAGTTTCTCGATCTATCAATTTTAATAAGATTCGGCCTTGCGTAAACGTCAGAGCCTTTAAGTCATTGCTAAATTCTTTTCGAATTTCTTTTTCAGCTACACGCATAAACTTTTTTCTTCTGTGATCACTCATCTCAGCAAGAGTTAGTTCGTACGCTACTAATTTCTCGTTAGCGAGTTTCGCAAAAGGATAGACCTTTCTTACATGTCGTTCTAGCCGTAAAAACTTGCGTTTCTGCCTTTTTGATTTAAAGACGCGCTTACCCTTCACGTTGACCATTGCCAACGAGACAATAGGTACCGTATCACCGTTCTCAGACAAAATGGCATCATATAGTTCACCATCAATTAAGGCGGCCAGATTCAAAATATCGGACGAGCTTGAATTTGCAGATTCAGATTCTATTGTGCCCCTATCTCCAAGGCCATCCATAAAATTTGATTGAGCAATCGCAACGTTCGTTGTTGCCGCAAAACTTAATGCAAGTAAAAGTTGAAGTAGATTTTTCATATACAGACCATTTCAAAGGTCGGGCCAATCAATTTTCAAGAGCTAATTTAATGATTATCAACTCGACCTGTTTACCTTCCATAGCGAAGGTGATGCCTGACTTTGGATGCTTGATGATAAAGATTTCGATTCCATTCGATTCAAGGCCGCAGCTAATGCTGCTACCTGTATTTCATCATTTCTCATTTGGTCTAGAAACTCTGGTTTGAAGTGATCAGCGACAAAATGCGTATCGAATTTACCTGAACGGAAAGTTTCGTGTTCCATTACAAATCTGCAGAAATCTAATGTCGTTTCTACCCCAACAACACGATACTGGTCTATTGCATTAATCATTCTTTGGATTGCCGCCTCTCTGGTTTCGGCATGAACCACCAATTTTGATAACATGGAATCGTAATAAATCGGAATCTCCATTCCTTCTTCAAAACCATCATCAACTCTAATGCCCGGACCTTGAGGCAAGACATACCTTTCTAACGTTCCAATATCTGGCAGAAAGTTGTTCTTCGGGTCTTCAGCATAAACTCTCACTTCAACAGCATGACCGTTGATTGAAAGATCCTCTTGCGCGAATGAAAGCTTTTCTCCCATTGCCACTTTCACCTGCTCTTTCACTAAATCTTTACCGGTGATCATTTCCGTAACAGGATGCTCAACTTGCAGCCTAGTGTTCATTTCTAAGAAATAGAAATTGAGGTTTTCGTCCAACAAAAACTCCACAGTACCGGCACCTACATAATTACAGGACCGCGCCACCTCTTTGGCGCATTCACCCATCTCATTTCTCAATTCAGGTGATAAAACTGTGGAAGGGGCTTCTTCAATTACTTTTTGATGACGTCTTTGTATCGAACATTCCCGCTCGAACAAATGAACCACATTGCCATGTGTATCTGCCAAAATTTGAATTTCAATATGTCGAGGAGACGTAACATATCTTTCTACAAAGACGGCTCCGTTACCAAATGCCGACTTGGCTTCATTAACGGCCAACTGCATCTGTTCTTCGAGATCTTCTTCTTTATGAACAGTTCGCATCCCCTTTCCACCTCCTCCTGCAGAAGCCTTTATTAAAACAGGGAACCCAATTTCTTTAGCCACCTTAATCGCTTCATTAAAGTCGGTTACCTCTCCTGGTGTACCAGGAACCATGGGTATATTGTAAGACTTTACTGCCTCCTTTGCGGCAAGCTTATCTCCCATTATCTCCATGGATTTTGCTGACGGTCCGATAAGGGTTATTCCTTCTTTTTCAAGTCGTCTTGCAAACTCCGCGTTTTCGCTCAAAAAACCATAACCTGGATGAACAGCATCAACAGCTAGCTCTTTACAAGCAGAAATGATTTTATCAATTACCAAGTAAGATTCATTAGAAGCAGGCGGGCCAAGACAAACTGCCTCATCCGCGTATTTCACGTGTGGTGAATTCCTATCTACTTCCGAATAAACAGCTACAGTAGAGATGCCCATCTCCTTTACCGAACGCATGATACGAAGGGCAATTTCACCCCTATTGGCAACTAGAATCTTCTTCATATGAAATTTGTGGGCGGCTAATTTAGCAATTGCACCGTCCGTAGAAATCTCGATGAAATTGAATCAACTCTGAGGTATGGCAAGAATTGGGGTCTTAGAATGCAGCAGCATCCGTTTGGCTAAACTTCGATTGAAAAGCATACTGAACAAGTCTTGTTTGCGATTTATTAGACTCAAAAGATCAACGTGATGTTTTTGTAAAAACTCGTCAAGCCCATGAACTACATCTTCATCTTCTAGAAGGTGATAAGTCTGCTGAACATCCTTAAGTGAATTAATTGGTTTAGCATCGCTTGAATCGCTTACCCCAACTGTGCGTGATTCATCTTTTCCAACGACATTTATCACATGGACATGGCTAGCATGCTGATAATTAAGCCCGGAAGATTTAAACTATTAAATGATAGTCCGTAAAGTTGCCAGCATAAGAAATTTAGTGCTGCCGTAACCTTTTGATTCAGAATGGAGACCCTTCTCAGGGAAACAAACGAAGATCTCGAACCTTGCTGCTTGCTTCGCTGACGAAGGAAGCGTCTCACTATTTGAATTTAGAACGAGTTTATTTTTCATTTTTCTAACGAATAGAGCTTAGTGGCAGCTTTACGGACTATCATTTTCCTGAATAAAGGAATACTCCGATATTTTGGTCTCGTGAATCACCGTATCCCCAGGTACTCGAAATGCAATTTTCGTAAAACTCGTATCCACCTCAATTGCCAGGTAAGCAGACGGGTCGTTCAAAAATGGACTAATCTGAGCTACACTTTCTTGCGTTCTTGACTTCGATGAAAACCCAACTAACTCAAGAGTAGAAATATGCCGATTGATGATTTTTAGCCTCTGCTTGCCTCCCTTGATAGATTCACGAAATGCTTTTAACCCCAATCCCCTTATCGGTTGTTCTGGCATTGGTCGTGCATAGACTTTATCTGGGTTATTCTTTTTCCAATCCCAATACGAGTAATACTCAAATGGATGAAAGGCATTTTCAACCGAATCTAGGTCCATCAATATCGACTGGTTAAGACTAAACCCACCAAGGTTTGCTTCTGGAAACTCTACCATCATCGCTTCTCTATACTTGGCAATGTTGCTGTCCGATTTGAAGATTGCATTAAAAGGGAAGGTGGAATTCGAAAACTCTTTGAGCTTCT
>JBLFWJ010000043.1:0-19711 GCA_047611425.1 Bacteroidia bacterium
ATTTCTATGGGTAGTGATTCACCCTTGCTTCAAGACCGACTTTATCTGAATGATGGTACTGGGAATTTCAATCAAGATTCCGATGCTTTACCCGAAATGTTGACCAGCGGCCAATCCGTTTCTTCAGCGGATGTTGACAATGACGGTGATCTGGACCTGTTTGTTGGAGGCCGAGTTTCGGTGCAGAACTATCCCCTTCATCCAACCAGTTACTTATTAATCAATGAGGGCGGAAGGTTTATTGATCAATCAAATAACCTGGCTCCGGCACTTGCTCAAATTGGAATGGTCACTAGATCGTTCTTTGCTGATGTTGATGGTGATTCTGATGAAGATCTGATTGTTGCCGGTGAGTTCTTGGCGATTACCGTATTTACAAATGAGGACGGCAAATTCAGCGAAGCAGAATTAAATGGACTTGATGATTCTGATGGCTGGTGGTTTGGCCTTGAAATCTTAGATCTTGATAATGATGGAGATCTCGATATAGTTGGTGGTAATCTTGGATTGAATCACAAGTTCAAGGCCAGTTCTGATAAACCATTCAATCTGTATGCGGGAGATTTTGATCAAAATGGAAAGACGGATATCGTTTTAAGCCAGTTTCAAGGCAAGCACAATTACCCGGTTCGAGGACGTGAATGTTCCTCAGATCAAATGCCATCTATCATCCATAAATTTCCAACGTTCGGAGATTTCGCCATTGCCGAAGTGGACGACATTTATGGAGCTGGCATTTTAGATTCGCTACACTTGAAGGTTCACTCGTTTGCTTCTTCAGCCTTTATCAATGATGGAACTGGAAACTTTGAGAGGCACGATTTGCCAGTTGAATCTCAAGTAGCGCCAATCATGGATTTTGAACCATTAGATGTAAACGCTGATGGGATTACTGACCTACTATGCGTTGGCAATTTCTACGACACAGAAGTCGAAACGACTAGGCATGATGCCAGCTACGGTCAGGTTTTAATCGGAAATGGTGATGGTACTTTCAAGGCAATGCCTTACTCGGAAAGTGGTCTATTTGCCCCTGGCAATGCTCGGAACATGATTCAACTGGATTACACTTCCAACAAAATTCCACTCTACATTATCGGCAACAATTCGCAGCCAATGCAAGTGTTGCAATTTGCTAAGTGATTTGCGCTTAGAAAAGTGTTTGCTAGAAGATGTAGAAAACGATAACAGACCCTTCCTTCGTCAGGGAGTCAAAGTGGAAATGCTCTGTTAGCCATTTGTTTCCCTGACGAAGGAAGGGTCTCATTAATCAAATCAGCCTTCCCATTTTCAATGAGATCAACGCTTTGAAAAGGCCTTCATCAACCCCAAACTAGTGAGGAAGACTGCTAGGCCTGAAAGCACGGCCAACACACACGCACCAACGTAATATTGAAGAACGTTTTGGTGAATGTCGTCCAACGTGAGACTTTCCCAAGAAGGAATTTCTAGGTCGTTGCCCACGAATGGTGCGCCCATCAGGTAACTACCAAAAATGATAACTGGGATTAATGGTGGAATACTGATGTTGGCGGCCGTAATGAACAACACCTTATTCATTTTCAAGGCAATCGCAGTTGGAATGCCAATCAACAATTGGAAGCCCCATATCGGTATGATTCCGAAGAATACACCAAAGCCAATCGATGCCGCTTTCTTCATGTGAGACTCATCCTTCTTAAGCGCCTCATCTCTAATCAGCAACAATGGATTGCTTCGAATAAAACGAACAGGATGATGCCAAACCAATGCTAGAATAACGAGGTAGGCATTGAGAAAACTAATTCTGGTGAAATCTGGCCCGGGTCGAAAATGACTAACTCGTTCGTCAGGATCGTACTTCACTTGAATCGGAATTGAACGGAATGGAACGCCTCTCCAAGCAAGCTTAACGATTACTTCTACCTCAAACTCAAATCGGGAAGTGAGAAATTTCTTATGTCCCAATCGCTCCAAAGGATACAAACGGAATCCTGTCTGGGTATCTGGCATTGTTTGCCCTGTCTCTGCCCAGAACCAAAAGTTCGAAAACTTGTTCGCGAAGCTGTTTTTACCAGGCATATTCTCCGCCTGAAGATTTCGAGCGCCAAGAATCATGCTCCCCGGCCAATCCTCTATTTCATCCAAAAATTTAGGCAAATCCTCAGGGTAATGCTGACCATCTGAATCGATAGTAATCGCGTATTTAAAACCCTGTTTCAAGGCTTCTTTGAAGCCAGTTTGAAGGGCAATGCCCTTTCCTTTATTCGGCTGATAGCCGAGAATAGTCACAAGTTCAGCGTATCCATCTACTATGCTTGGTGTTTCATCTGTGGCGCCATCAACCACCACAATCACATCATTGGAGTACTTCCGCACTTCCTCAATTACACGCCCAACGGTTTGTTGGTTATTGTAAGTGGGAATGATAACACACACTCCCAAATCGCGCATACGCGCTTGGATGCCGGTGTGATCAAATGTTTGCAATGATCTTGAAATAGGTGTCTTCGCCAGATGTAGCGACACATTGGAATCTAACGCTGTCTTCAGATTCAACGAATTTCATCGTCAACGTCAACTCTTGAAGCTTGGTTGGATCCACCACCTTAACGAACTTGATACTCCTTGCAGATCCGATTCTAACCTCCCTAGAAAGGGCCGTCTCAGCAACCGTCCTACACATATCCATAAGCAATACTCCCGGTGCCACAGGCTGATTTGGGAAATGACCTTGGTAAACCGGATGATCTGGATTTAAGCTAACATCAGCTTGAAAACCTTCATCGGTTTCGGTCAATAATTTAAGCTCGTAAAACGGAATGGCCATGCTGGATTGAAAGGTGGCAAATGTAACGCCTGCTTAATTCAAATTGAAGACATCTGACGGCAGTTTCTCATTCACTTTGAGATTGTCAAACGAAATCGTTGTTTGATCCCCACTAGGATCCAACATCAAAACGCTATTGATCAACATTGTTTCCTTGGTGAAATCCACTTGAATCACCTCGGCCATTTGCTTTACACGCTTCTGAAGCGGCACCAACTCAACCCGATATTCTGACTCACTTTGAACGAACGAGCTTTTGTAGTTCTTGTCTTGAAGAATTTCACCTGTAATGCAGCCTCCGATCAACTCTTTAATCTTTTTCATAATGCCACCAATTCCCTTCAGGTCTTTGGTTTTTCCGTTTTCGCTGAGGGTGGTTTTATCTGGCGTGATTACCATGATAGAAGCTTTCGGCTCATTGTATTCCCAACGAATGTTGCCCTCGTTTGAAAACGCTACAACACCTTTCGATTCAAGTATGCCTTCTACAAAGGAGATTGATTTTGATTCAACGAACTTAGCTTGAAAGGTCTTGATCTCGGCTTGTTTGCTCAAGCCAGTAATCAACTCGTCTGGGTTTTCTAATGGTTTGAATTCTTGGGCTAAGGAGATTAATGAAGAAGCCAGGAAGAAAGATATCACTAGACAAAGTATCCAAGCCGTCTCAAAAAATCCTCCGTCTCGTTCCTCGACACCTCCTTTATTAAAGGAGGAACTAAAGGGTTCCCCCTTCAAAAGGGGATGCCCGCCTAAGGCGGACGGGGGATTACTTTCTACAAAAGCAAGAGGCAGTTTATGCATACGCAGGTTTTCCGATGAGTTGATCCAGCGGTACAATTTCCAGACCTAAATTTTTGCAATCATCAAGAACACGCTCTAACGCGAAGTAGGTTTCTGGGTTGGTGTCATGAAACAAGAGGATTGAAGACGTTTCCAATTGTGGCCTTACAATCTTATATATCTGATCTCGATTTAATGGGCCTCCATCCCTTGATCGCAGATCCCAACCAACCACGTCAAGATTTAACTTCTTTACCATTCTCACCACTTTCGGGTTCATCACTCCGAATGGAGGACGAAAGAAATTCGGTGTCAATCCCGTTGCTTTTTTAATCTTAACACCAGTGGTGACCACCTCATTCTCAAGGTCTTTTACACTCATCAACCCCCAAAGAATAGGATGTGTGTCGGTGTGATTGGCCACGATATGTCCTCTTTCACGAATCTCTTTTGTAAGCTTTTCGTGTTTGGTGACATTTCTACCCAAAAGGAAAAAAGTTCCTCTCAGCCCTCGCGATTCCAGCAGATCCATCATTCTTGGCGTATGCTCCGGATCTGGGCCGTCATCAAACGTCAACGCAATCTGCTTTGGCTTGTCCACAGAACAGACAACATCCATGAAGAAGTTTGAATGGATCGTAATCGAACCATAGATTATCCAGATTAAATAGACCAGAACAAGCAGAAGGATTGACCACCATGGAATGAAGCCCAAAATGGACATCATGATGCTGATTACGAGCAACACAATAAAGATTCTTGTAAGCTTCTTAAAAGTCATTTCTTGCGAAGCAAAATCAACCCCTGCTCATTTCCGAAACCGGTGTTGATCAGAATAGTTTTAATCGCTCTTGGATCCTCTTCATCGAATTGAACCTCGGTTTTGATCATAGCATAGCCCATCATCATTCCAAAAGCTGATGCAGAAAAGAACTCACCACAATACTCTTTAAAGTCCATGATTATCTCAAGTTCATCTGGAATTTCGCCCATGTCTCCTCCATCCAAAACCAAATCAATTCCATCGAAGTCAATTTCATTCTCGGCAACAAAGGATCTGAAATTTTCCTCCGATTGACCATTGTGGTAGGATCCAACAGCAGCAACTTCAATATCTCCTTCATCTCCCTCCTTTTCAAGGTAAAAGAAGTTTGAGCCTTGCCCTAAGACTGGGAATTCTGATCCGTTTACGACCGCCAATTTCATTACGAGCTCATAAAGTTCTTTGCTCATCTCGTCAATTCCACCGACCAATGCAGATTCGATTTCGCCACTACCCATCGCCATTTGAGCATCGCTCAATGCACTTTCAAAACTCAAGCTGCCTTGAGTAAACGTCATGTTGTAGCCTTGATTCTTAAGAAGCAGAGCTATCTGCCCGGCTACCGTATTGTGGGTTGATCGAATAAATGCAGTTGGCGATAAAGCTGCATTCAAATTGGTATTCATCTCATTCAGAAAGGTCAACGTGTCGGTTGAACATCCTAAACCTGACCCAACGATAATGGCATTGGGAATTGCATTGTCTGTCTTCGACAAACAGTCTAACGCACTGTAGGAACCCAATTTCAGAATTGGACTCATCCTCCTCAATAATCGAGGATTAAGAGTCGATTTATAATCTGGTTCTACGAGTGGTTGCTCATGCTCAATCGGCTCCAATCCGGTCAGCCATGATTCAAGATCAGTGCATTCTGAATGTCCAATATGTGATGCTGATTTAATAAACATCACTTGGCTTTTGATATAATTATAGTGCTGTTATTCCCTCCAAATCCAAAGGAGTTGGACATAACATGATCGATCTTTTGATCCTGCATTTTCTTCACTGGCTCCCAATCCGTTTCGGGCATTGGTTCACTGTAATTGTGATTTGGCAAGGCTTTCTGATGCTTTATTGTCAATAAACTAAGCACAGCCTCAATCGCTCCAGCCGCACCCAACGTATGTCCAGTAAATCCTTTGGTAGAACTTATACTCGGTACATCCGACCCAAAAACTCGATCAACAGCCTTGGATTCACTCTCGTCATTATTAGGCGTTCCAGTTCCGTGTGCATTAATGTAATCGACTTCAGAAGCTTTGATTCCAGCCATGCTCAATGCCTTGGTCATGCTGAGATACGCGCCATCTCCATCCGGAGAAGAAGCCGTAGCATGATAAGCGTCATTGGTGTTTCCACAACCAGTGATCGATCCGAGTATGTTAGCACCTCTTTGTTTAGCCGAATCTTCAGATTCTAAAACCAAGAATGCCGCACCTTCTCCTAGATTCAGGCCTTTCCTATCTCCGGACATTGGCCTGGTGTGTAGTGGATCCAAGATCATTAATGAATTGAACCCATTTGCGGTAAAAGCGGTCAGTGGATCAACTCCACCAACTAATACTTTCTTGTATTTACCAGATTCAATCATCCTTTTGCCAAGCATGATGGAGTTTGCGGATGAACTACAAGCCGTACAAACCGTTTCCAGTTTTCCATTAATGCCAAGTACGTGCGCAACTCTGGTGGTTGTATCTCCGCAGCTGTGCGTCAGCAAAGCATTGATCTTCGAATTGTCATTCTTTTGAATCCGGTCGGAAAAGAAATTCTCTGAACGATCCATTCCTCCAACGGTAGTTCCAGAAATCAATCCATCCACATCTTGTGTGGACATTCCAGATGAGGCTAACGCTTCCTTAATTGCAACGATTGAAAGCAACGAAGTTCTTGAAAGACCTTTGGCGTCTTCATCAATGCCAGCAATAAGCTGACTGTTGGTCAATTTGATCTGACCGAAAACATGTGTTTTTGAAAGTGGCGTATTCAGTCCTTCTGCAGGCCCAATACCAGAACGGTTGTTGGAGAGATTCTCCCAAACTTCATCCGCACCGAGACCGATGGCGCAAATGATGCCCATTCCGGTCACTGCAACGCTCATCTCTTACCTAAAGACCGAATGTGTGTGCACATCGAATCGATGCTCACGAATACTTCTTTCCCCTCTTCAGGGTCTTTTAGTTTGATATCGTAATGCTTATCGAAAAGCACGATCAACTCCAATGCATCAATGGAATCCAAGGCCATACCATCTTCAAGGAAAAGTCCCATATCGTTGGCGATATCCTCAGGCTTCACATCATCCAAACTCAACTGTTCAATGATCTGTGTTTTCAGTTTTTCTTCGAGTTCCATCAAATGAATTTATCGGGTTGTTATTGGGTGTAAAGTTGTGAAAGATCGTTGACTGTTGCTAGTCCCGCTTCATTTTTCGTTAGAAGAACAAAAAGCCCATCTAATTCGTCATTTCCAACTTCTGTCCAACCAATTAGAACATGCTTACAGCTAGACTCATTGAAGAGGATCTGTGCATGTTTGAAAAGGGCTTCCGAATCAAATTCCGACAGCACTAAAAATTGTGTCTCATTGCACTGTTTCCAGTAAATGCAGATTTCACCGATTACAATATTCGGTAGGGTGTAAACGAATTTGGCGGGGCTACCGGTTCCTTCAGAACCAACCGTTTCTTGGTACTTACGATCCGTTTTAAGGCTAGACGAATTATTGGCGAAAAGCAATGCAACAGCCTCATCATTCGCTTCTAGTTCTGATCGGATGTCATCGAGTAAAATGTATGACCCAACAAACCCCAACTTACTCTGGTCATCCATTTTAAAGAACTTTGGATGATTGATGTCCAAAGTTCGATATAAGGTTGTTGCCAATTTGCTGGCCGTTACCTTATAAGCGTCTTCATCTTCTCCGTTTTCATTGGGATATGTAATTAACGAATCCACGATTTTAATGCTCGAACCCACCCAATCAGAAGTAATTCGAACCCAAGCTGATATGTCAAATGAATCATTCATTGGAAATAAGTATTGAAGCGTTGCAGCCGCCAAAACCGGAAGCTGTTTTTAAAAATGAGTTGAGTTGACCCTCCTCAAGACCGTCACCCTGAGCGGAGTCAAAGTGTCTCTCCTCAGGCTGAACCACATTCAGCCTTTTTGATGTGCCTTCCTCCTTAAAGCCTCCGGATTTGATAATCTGTCCAGTCCGCAGACATTCCAGCCCAATTACGGTTTCTATCAACCCTGCTGCGCCAAGAGTATGACCCAAATACCATTTAAGACTGTGAATAGGCTTGCTTGAAATACCAGAACGATCAAAGGCAATCGATTCCATTTCATCGTTAAAGACTGTACCTGTGCCGTGTGCAGAGATGAAATCGAATTCAGCATTCTCTGCTTTGTTCAACGTTTTTGTAATCGAACGATAAAGCCCCTCTCCTGTGCGTGACGGCCCTGAAATATGGTTGGCATCATTGGTTACGTTTCCAGCTGAGTATATCCAGCTATCGTCTTTAAACACCACTTTGTCCTTGCTGAGTACAAGGCTTGCTGCGGCTTCGCCTAGGTTGATCCCGTCTCGATTCTTGTCATACGGCTTGCATCGTTCCCCCGAAACGGCATGCAGGCTCAAGAATCCTGAAAGCGTGAATTCGCTAGCCAAGTCCCCTCCTACTACAATCGCGTTATCGGCATTACCAGCCTTAATCCAACGCGCTGCTGTTACCACTCCTACTATTCCTGAAATGCATGCGTGAGAAATAATCTGCGGTGTATTGGACAATTTGAATTCATCCCTTAGAACTGTGATGAGCCTAGACAAGCCAACCAATTCATCTGTGGCGTCTTTAATGTGATCGATGTTCCCTTTTGTCGTGCAAATGAAAAGTGCCGTGTTTGAGACATCAAAGCCATTCAATCCAATCAATGATTTTCTGATTGTCTGAATCATCATTGATTCCAAACGAGTCCGGTTTGGCATTTCCTGAACCAAGCCATCACCAATATTTCCCGCAAAAACAGACTTTCCATAATGGTCGGTCCGACTCAATCCACTTTCATCATCAAGCATGCGTTGATGAACCTTGACCGGATCATCGCCTAAAGGGCAGAGTAATGCAGGTGCTCCGAGGAAAACTTTCATTTGTAATTAATGCTGAATGATTCTACCTCTTTGCCCTTCGACAAGCTCAGGATGACTTTCGTATTGTCACTTCTCAGTGTGGCTTCGAGAGCCTCAGCCCCCGCATGTCTTTCAAACCTAATCATAATAAGCCTTTCGCCTTTTTCCACTTCAACATATAATCCGGTAGGTACAGCTGCAGCGCGTAATCCGTATCGGTAAAGGCCTGAATCGTTTTTCCTTCCACAGCCACAACACCTGTGCGGGCATTCAATATTCTATAATGGAAGATAACCTTGGCTGCCGCACAGTCTTCGTATGTCACCTCAGCAATGCCTTCATCCCCATAACGAAGCGGTGTTTTGTGCTCCATTTCGGTTTTCACCAAAGGTGCAAACATCGCATCTTGCTCAAATAACTTCATTAAATCCAGACCATGCTCAGTTGCAAACGCATCGCGGGCATCCTCAAAATATTTGAGGTAGTTGCCATGCCAAACAATCCGTATTGAATCGACTTCGCTAAAGCGTACTTTGAATTTGGTTGATGCTGTTAGCTTGGTCACTGTGTATGAGATTGGCTATATAATTGGCTATTCGTCATGCTACTTTATCTATCTCTCCCCGCCCTTCGGGCACCCCTCTCTTGAAAGAGAGGGGAAATTCCGATTTATCGGGATAGGGTGAGTTGTTTTCATTCCGCCCAAAAGTCGTAAAAGTTATACCACTGTTCGGGGTATTCCATCAGAAGTTGCTCCATCCAATCGACATACTTATTCATCAATTCCTCTGGCGTTACCTTCCCTTCTATCTGTTCGCTGCTTTTATAGGTGTAGGTGAATGTGCCCGTCTTTATGGCCTGAACAAAAACCCGTGGGGCAGCAATTTTTGCAGCCAACATAAATGGCCCTTCGGGGAATTTTGCTGGCTTGCCGCAGAAATCACGTTTGAAAACTCGTCCTCCTTCCTTGTATCTATCGGCATGCAATGCCACCAGTTCCCCTCGCCCCAACGCGGCCTGTACCCCAAACACATGGCCCAAATCATTCTTAATCGGGATAATGTTGAAGCCACGGTTCTGTTGAACCTCTGGCATACTCTGCTTTATCTTCTGATGCTCCTCATCGTACATCAACACATTCACCTTTCCTGCTTTGAGGTCTAAAAGGTGACCAGCAATCTCCCAGTTGCCCACGTGGCAACTCATCAAATAGCCACCCTTTCCACCTTTTATCATCGAGTCAATGTGTTCTCGACCATAAGAAACCAAACCAAAATCCTCCTTCACCCCACCGATAAGCGCAGCGCGATCAACCAACGAAATGGCAAAATTGTGAACGGTTCTATATGTTGCTGCAACCGCTTTCCATTTGGTAAGCCCATGAATTTCACGAAATCGCTTGTACTGGGTATTGCGTGCGTCAGGCACAAACAGCACAAAATATCCGGCAATAAAATGCAGAAACCCATAGGTAAATCGAAGCCCTAAAGTTTTCAGAAAGAAGAATAGGATCTGATAACCAATAGGATATCCATGGCTTTTGCCATCCCATTTCTCTTCGGTATCGGGTTGTTGTTTCAGCGGGGTTGAATTTGAGAAGGCAAAGAAAGGGATCTAAGGATGAATGAGGAAATGAACCCGGACGATTGGTTTAGACATTGACCATCAGTTAGGTTCCTATCAAAGATTAGCCGGTTCCCGCGATCTACTTCTGCTGTAGAATAGACCACAACCATCCCGACCAATGATCATCAGGTGAAGTTCTGCTGCAGAATAATGGCATCCAATGATCATTGGATCAGTGTCTGCTATAGATGACGCATATCTGATACATCCGAGGTGACCTTATTCTTTTGGATGGATGCACCTGATACCTAAAAATGAAGGATTGCCACGTTTTCAGGGCACTTCATGATTATCAGACGTGCTTAATATTCGATAATTCATTGCCAATATCTATCAGAAGTCCCATTCTACGGCCTGAGGCCATCTGAGATATATCAGATGCTCGTAAACCCCAATAAAGTCGGGTGATATGGGTTATATCTGCCCTAAATCGCAAAAATAATCAGGAAATACCATGTTGGATTGAATAAATAAACTACGTACATTCGGATTGACAATTAATAAAACACCCTAACCTCTAAACTCTTCTTAAAATGCCACAGTACTTAGCACCCGGCTCACACGCCAACCGAATTATCTTTCTAACCCGATCTGCCGCTACCGGACAGGTAGACATAGATGCCGGACGTAACTACGTTACTCAAACCACAGTAGACTCCATTAACGCACTGCTGCCCAACTACGGCACAGCGGTAAACGCCATTCCTGTTGCTTCGGCTGGTAGAACAAAAGAAATACGTGAGCGCAACGAAGCTGTTTCTGTTGTTTCAAACTTTACCCGCGATCTATGGGAAGTACTTAAACGCAGGGTGAACCGAAATGGCGAACCTGCCGAGGTACTGCAATTCTATGGCCTGCCGTTGGATGGCATTGTGCCAAAGCCTACTACTTCAGACGAGTGGTTGTCATCAGCCACCAAATGTGTGAATGGCGATGCCGCAGCCGTAGTAGCTGGCCATGCAGCCATGGCAAACCCAAGTGCTACCGAGGTGGCTGCCGTATTGGCCACAGCCAATACCGAGGCAAGCGAAGTGGCAGCAGCCGATAGAACACATGACGAAGCCCTTGAAACAGCCGACACCTTTATACCACAGGCCGACCTATTAATAGAGGACATAATGGCCGAGCTACGATTTAACACACGTAGAATGGATTACCCGAGCCAACGAAGGGTACAGCGCACCTACGGTGCCCGATTCCGTGCCTTACCAGGCGAACCAAGCGAAGGCGACCAGAACGAGACAATCGGTACTGGAGACGCTGCCAACATAAAGTTTACGGGTACACTTACGCACCTACCCTTAGAGCCCGGCAGCGTAATCGCCACCGATGGCATTGAGGTATTGGTAGATACCGACAATGGTGCTGGCACCGGAACACTGGCCGGCAGTGCCGGAGGAAATGGCACAATCAACTATACAAGTGGTGGTGTATCAGTAAACTTCAACGCAGCTCCTGCAGAAGGAGCGAATGTAGATGTGGCATACTTTGGTGGGGTGTGAAAAATGAAATAAACCTGAAATTCTTACTTAATATCAAAACGATGAAAAACATATTTAAACTCTCCTCCTATTTATTATTTGCAACGATGTTATCTGTTGGCTTTAGCGGATGCTCAGACCCTTGCGATGATGCTGTATGCCTTAATGGTGCAATATGTGATGATGGTGATTGCCTTTGCATTAACGGTTACACCGGAACCAATTGCGAAATTCCACCCGTAGTTGATCCATGCGCTAATGTGACATGCCAGAACGGTGGCACTTGTGTAAATGGAGATTGTGTTTGTGCAGATGGATATGCAGGGGCAGATTGTAGTAATGAGGTCTCACCAGCTAGCATGAGAATCACGAGAATAACCGTAACGAGTTTCACCAATTCAGGTTGGGATACTTTTCCAGCCTCCAGCCCGGACATATTCGTGAAGGTGGGAACTGGCTCATCTTGCTCCTCTAACCTATACAACTTTAGTAGTTCATTCTATCAAGATGCATATCCTGGTCCTGAATACCACTTCGTTCCGTCTTCGCCAATTGTCATTTCGGGTCCTACCTCACCAATTGCTATTTGCTTGTACGATGAGGACATTTCAGGTGACGATTTTATGAGTGGCGTTTATTTCAATCCTTACGAGAATGGCAACAATTTTCCAGCTACGAGGAATATATCGACCAGCGGCTTTAGCTGTACAGTGCACTTTACTTATTACTGGTAGATACTAGACATGAATAGTAAGTACATAAATATGAAAACCACTTCTATAGTTATACTTCTAATACTGTTTGCTCAGTTGGGGATTTCGCAAGATGTAATCCATAAAGAATCTGGTGAACAGATTTCTGCTAACGTTATAGAAATCACTCCAGAATCTGTTAAATACAAATCACCAACAAACCCAAATGGTCCGATAATCGGATTGTCCATTGAGTCGCTGTCACATGTGATTTTTGAGAATGGTGAAAGACATGACCTTCGACCTGAATTCTATCTAGGCAAGGAATACGGAGGTGGTTACATTTTCCATGTAAATAAAGATGGAAAGCATGGCTTAATTGCAGCTCCTGAAGACATTCCGGGGAAAACAAAATGGGGCCGTGCGCAAAAACGAATAGGGGCTGAACATGCCGATGATGGTGCCGTTAATACCTCATTGATAAATTCAGAATTCGGGATAAAGTCCGCTGCAGGTAAATGCGCGGCTTATTCAAACGATGGTTTCGATGATTGGTATTTACCATCAATAAATGAATTGGATTTACTCTATCAAAACCGGGAGCACGTACCAGGACTTGGCCATAATCAAGATTCTCCAAGGAATAATGACTATTGTAGTTCAACTGAATTCAAAAACAGAAATGATTGTCTGGCCATCCACTTTGGCCGTAACGGCAAACACTACTATTACAATAAAAGGGACGTATATAGGGTAAGGGCCGTGAGAAAATTTTGACTCAATTTCATCATAGATTCACCATGTTTCATGAGCAATTAAAGGCAGCCAGTTGGCTGCCTTTTTCGTTCACTCTAAAGTCAAAAAAGTGTCTAAACCGCCACTTTGCTCCCAATAAAATCGTAGAAGTCCTTGAATGTTTGGATGCCAGCAAAATCTTCGGCAACCATTTTAAAACCGAAGTGCTCATCAATGATTACAACCATGTCTACATAGTCAAGGCTATCTAGATCTAATGTTTGTTGCATAGGTGCTTCATCCTTAATGAGGTCACCATCAATTTCGAATTCCTCAGTCAGGAATCCAATTACAATATCCTTTATTTCGTTGTAGTCCATTGGGGTCGGTCAATCAACAAACTTCCTCAGCACCAGTGTTGAATTGGTTCCACCGAAGCCAAACGAATTGGAAACAATGGTGTTGAGTTCTGTTTCAACTGTTTTACCCGCGATATTCAGTTTTGCTGAATGCTCATCAGGCGCCTCAAAATTAATATTTGGAGCAACAAAACCATGCTTCATCATCAACAAACAATAGACAATCTCACTTGCACCCGCCATCCAGCATTCGTGGCCGGTTAAACTCTTGGTAGAACTGACGTACGGCTTGGATTCACCGAACACTTCATCAATGGCCTGTGCCTCACATGCATCGCCAACAGGTGTTGAAGTTGCGTGTGCATTCACATAGTCTACTTCACTTGGATCAACATTCGCTTGTTTCAACGCCATTTTTAGGGATCTCACTTGCCCTTCCACGTTTGGGTTGCTGATGTGCTCACCGTTGGATGAGAATCCGTACCCAATTACTTCGGCCAAAATATTGGCTCCTCGCTTCTGAGCAGATTCTAAAGACTCAATAATCACGGTCGCTCCTCCTCCACTCGGAATCAATCCAGAACGGTTCTTATCAAACGGACGGCTTGCCTTGGTTGGATCGCCTTTATGATTCGAAAACGCTCCGATTGCATCAAAGCTGCTAAATGCGTAGGCATCAATTTCTTGAGCGCCACCACAAATCACCTGCTCTTGCAAGCCCATCTTGATAAGCAAATAGCCCATTCCGATGCTGTGAGATCCACTGGCGCATGCTGCGCTAATGGTAAAGTTGATTCCTTTCAATTTCAGTATTGTGGCCAAGTTCATGGTCACGGTGCTGTTCATACTCTGAAACACGTTTCCAGAACCGATCAGCGAAGTATCATTCTTTGCACGAAGCGCATCAACACCTTCAATCACCGCTTTGGCAGAACTGTCGTTCCCGAACAGACAACCCACGTGGTTATCCATTCTGAATTGCTCATCCATTCCGGCCATTTCAAGTGCCTGAACTGTTGATACATACGAGAATATGGCTTGTTCGCCCATTCCCATTCGATCACGTCTACCTAATATTCCTTTCAGGTTTGGAATTGGAACATTCCCGGTTAATGGAGATTGAAATCCCATGTCAACCCTCCGTTGCTCCTTTACAATTCCCGACTTGCCATTGTACAATGAATCGCGCACCTCTTCCAAGCTCGTTCCCAAGCAAGAATGAATGCCAATTCCAGTGATTACAACACGATTATTCATCTATTCGGAAGATTATTCAGCTAATAAGTTCGACCACCCCGACCCTTCGGGCCACCCCTCCTTTCCAGTAGGGGAATTCGCCTACTCAACTCTCCCCCTAGTAAGGGGGAGTCCTCAAAGAGGGAGGGGGTCAATTTATTCTGGTTAAAAATCACGTAAATACGCCTCCGTTAATATTGATCACATTTCCTGTGATGTAAGATGCTTTTGGCGATGCCAAGAATACAACGGCATCCGCCACTTCGGCAACTTCCCCAAATCTTCGCATTGGAATCATTCCGGCCATTTCTTTTTCGTTAAAGTCTTTGGTCATATCGGTTCGGATGAACCCCGGAGCGACTGCATTCACCGTCACATTTCTTCGTGCAATTTCTTTAGCCAATGCTTTAGTAGCGCCAATCATTCCAGCCTTTGCAGCAGAATAATTCACTTGGCCCGCATTGCCCATCACACCCGAAACAGACACCACATTGATGACTCGACCATAACGGTTTCGAACCATTTTTCCAATGCATTTTCTGGTCACATTATAGAACCCATTCAAGCTTACATTCAAGACGTTATCCCAGTTCTCCTGATCCATCGCCATGAATAAACCATCTTTGGTTACGCCTGCATTATTGACAATGCATTCGATCAACGAATCTTGATTGGCTTCTTCCCAAGTTTCCAACGCTGAGTTCACTTCAACACCATCACCAACGTTGAATTTGATGATTTCGCAGGAGCCGCCTTTTTCCTGAATCATAGACGCTGTCTCCTTTGCAGCATCTTCTCCAGCGGTGTAGTTGATCAACACATGGTAACCCAATTCGTCAGAAATCTTCTTACAGATTTCCCGACCGATTCCTCTTGAACCGCCAGTTACCAACGCACATTTCCTTGTATCAGCCATATCAATCCAGTTTGACAGGTGGTTTTCCGTTTTTCAAATAGGCAGTCAATTCCTTTATTGCATCAGTTTGACTCGTGTCATCTTTAAATGGAGGAACAATCTTCTTCAATTCATTGAAAAAGTCACGTCCAACTTTCGACATTTCATTTTCACAACCCAAGTATTCAACCCCTTGTAAAAGTGCAATGCACTCAATTGCCATTACCTGAAACGTATTGTCAATAACCCGTGCAGTCATCATGGCTGCATTGGTTCCCATACTAACCATGTCTTGGTTGTCGTTATTGTTTGGGATGGAATGTATTGACATCGGGAAACTCAATGTCTGATTCTCAGCCGTTGTGCTGGTAGCCATAAACTGCATACCCTGCACACCGAAATTGATTCCTAATCGACCCAAATTCATGAATGGAGGGAATATGTCATTCAATTTTGGATTCATCAGGAAGTTCAACTGTCGCTCGCAAAGCATACTCATCTTCGTCACAGCAATCTTCAATTTGTCCATTTCAAGGGCAACGTAATCACCGTGAAAGTTTCCTCCGTGATAAACGTGATTGCCTTCTATGTCAACAATCGGATTGTCGTTGGCGCTGTTAATCTCTTCAATCAAGATATTCTCACTGAATCTAATCGTATCCAGAATTGGCCCTAGAATCTGCGGAATACATCTGAAACTGTAATACTCTTGCACTTTATCCTTGAACACACCATCTCCGCTATCTGCCTCTTCAATATTGGTAAACAAGTGCCCCTCACGCTTACGCACCATCTTGGAATCTCCAAGGGCACCTCGCATTGCAGCCGCAACATCTCGCTGACCAATATGCTTTTTAGCGGCATTCAACTCTTCGGAAAAAGAGTCGTCATACGACTTCACCAATTCGTTCAATACTGAACCGATGGCAACAGTCCAAGAAAGTGCTTTACGAGCGTAATGGTTGTTCAGCATGCCGACACCCGACATGCACGAAGTTCCATTAATCAAAGCCAGTCCATCTCTAAGATGTAACTCTAACGGCTCAATTTCAAGTTCCTTCAATATATCGGCACAGGCTCTATCTTCTCCTTTATACCGAACGTTTCCTTCACCGATAAGCGCCAATCCCAAATGTGCCAGCTGCACCAAATCACCGCTTGCTCCTACACTTCCGTGCTCAGGTATGTAAGGGTAAATTCCTGCGTTCACATATTTTGCAATCTGGCTAACCACCTCACGAGTAACACCAGATCTGCCTAAGCAAAGTGTGTTGAATCGAGACACCATCACGGCTCTAACCTGATCATCATCCAAGCCGTTTCCGGTTCCGTTGGAATGACTTCGAATCAAATTATACTGAAGTTCATGTAGGTCTTCATCTGGAATCCGGTATTGAGCCATTGGGCCAAAACCAGTATTGATTCCGTAGATAATCTTATCCTTGGCGAATTCCTTCAGGAAATAGTAAGATCTATAAACGCGCTCCAGATGCTCATCTGTTGCCTTTAATTCCTTGCCATCGAGTACAATATCGAAGTACTCATCTGCATACAATAGCGTCATGTTTCTAGGTCGGTTCTTTCGTGTGTCTGAACGGGTGTCAAAATTAATATTTGCGCACTTTTGTGGTACACGGTAGAATTACGTAGTTCCGAGTTTACAAACATTGAAGATCAACCCCGACAACTCATTCAGAAACAGCCTGTTAACGCTGGCAGTTGCACTCCTTTTAGCAGGATTTTCCGGTATCTCTATCAGCAATTTGAAATTGGTGGAGGATGTTTCGGAGACTTTACCGCAATCTGAAGCGCTAAATGAGTACAAGTCTTTGTACAATCGAACCGGAATCACGGGTAGTATTCTGGTCGCTTTTCAAGCAAACGAAAATGAAACACATTTTGACGCTGCCGAGCAATTGGCAGTGTCTTTAGAATCCGATACTTCTGGCTTAATTACAGATGTTCGGTTAGGTATGGATGCTCGTGAACCTCGAGCATTGCTCGACCATTACGTAAAGTACCTTCCTGTTTATGCGGAACCCAGTGATTTAGACAGCTTGAATGATGATTCATTCATCAAGAAGCGACTTACTAATACCATGGATAAACTCCGCAGTTTGAGCGGTTTGGGTATGAAGGAAATGCTGGTTGCAGATCCGCTGCAATTAGTCGTTCCGCGATTAAATGACATGGAGAAACTTGGCGGATCGAGCCGGTTTCAAATTAAGGATGGCTACCTCTACACGCAAGACGGGGACTACTTAATCATGTTGGTCGAACCAACGTATCCTCCGTCTGAATCAGAGAAAAACTCAGCTCTCGTCCATAATTTAGAAATCCAAGTTGAGGCTTTAAAAACGGAGCATAAAATTGGAAAGACCATGCTTTTTGGCGGGCCGGTAATTGCCGTAACAAATGCAGACCAGATTCGGGCTGACATTAGGGTTGTTGCAACAATGAGTATTGCGTTCATCTTATTTCTACTCATCATCGTTTTTCGGAATCCAATTACTCCACTCTTATTTGTTTTTCCACCCGCATTGGGTTTTATGATGGGGCTTGGCGCGTACAGCCTCATTGCTGAACGCATCTCTGCCCTGGCTCTTGGTGTTAGCACAATCATGCTTGGAATTGCGATTGATTACAGCTTCCATTTTTTCAATCATTATCGGCACAATAGTTCCGTAAAACAGACTTTAAAAGAGATCAAGTCGCCATTGCTTTTGGGTTGTGCCACCACTGTAATGGCCTTCTTCGGGTTGAATTTCTTGAATTCAGGAATCTTGAGAGAATTTGGCCTGCTCGCTGGATTTATCTTGATTTTCAGTGCCTTGTCCGTCCTGGTTTTTCTCCCTGCATTGATTCGAGTAACCGGATTTAAAATGAAGGAGTTGAAACCGATTTTTGCTGGAGTCCAGCTTCCGAGCATCTTTCAGAAATTGGCGCTACCAGTATTTGCAATTCTCACAATCGGGCTTTTCTTCTTTGCAGATGAAGCACAATTTGAGGATGACCTGAACGAACTCAACTACTTTCCTGAACACCTTCAAGAAGCGCAGGACATAATCAGCGGGCCTTCCAGTGACGAACAGGTTTATGTCCTATTAAAAGGTGATGAAGGATCTGCCGTTTCAAGAGGTCAAGAACTGGCAACGGCCTTGGAGGAATTAAGGTCAACTGGAACAGAACTCAATTTCTCAAGTGCCGCGAGCGTCCTTTTAAACAAGGAAGAAGTTGCTGAAAGAATCAACTCGTGGAACAAGAATTCATCCGGTGAGGAATTGATTAACAGGATAGAATCAATCGGAGCTGAAGTTGGATTTAAGTCGGGCATGTTCAGTCAATACAGAAACGCACTGTCTTCTAACTTTGATAGTCTCTATGTTGATGCCTTCAATTCTCCTGTTCTCGAAGATCTTGTCCTGAGGACAGACTCCAGCTTTGCTGTCATAGTTCCCATCTCGGTCAAGAAAACGGACAGAGAAAAACTAGAGCAAACCATCATCAGTGTTGGTGAAGAACCCGTTGCTACCAGTTCGCTAGCTAAGGTTCTAGTTGATTCTGTGAACGATGACTTGAACTTCATCCTAATATTGACTTCCGGACTTGTCCTCATTACACTTCTACTTACGTACGGAAGAATAGAACTGGCCCTACTGACTTTCATTCCCATGATTTTGAGTTGGGTTTGGATCCTTGGTGTCTGCGGCATTTTCGGAATCAAATTCAATATGGTGAATGTGGTAGTGACCACGATTGTCTTCGGGTTGGGTGACGATTATTCCATCTTCATTACTGATGGAATATTGAGCAAACACAAAACTGGCCTCAATAAATTGAAGAGTTATCGCGGAGCGATTCTTCTTTCAGCATTAACAACGATTGTTGGTACTGGAGTACTCGGATTTGCCGGCCACCCAGCGTTAAAGAGCATTGCGATTCTCTCTGTTGTTGGAATGATATCGGTGGTAATAGCGGCTCTAATTGTTCAGCCTTTCCTTTTCAAGCTTTTGATTGAGAATAGAACAGCCAAAGGCAAACCACCACTTACATGGTTGGATCTGTTCGTGACATTCCGCGACTTCGGATGGTTCTTTATCGGCTGTATCGGATTGGTAATCTCTCTTCCCTTCTTCTACTTTTTTCC
>JBLFWJ010000044.1:0-19420 GCA_047611425.1 Bacteroidia bacterium
ACGCCCCGACAGAATCAGATTGAAGAACTGAAGATCTTCGATTCCGGCTTCTTGCGCCAATAGCGTTTATCAAAGGCCAAGCAGATGTTTCGAATAAATGGCTTGCCCGATTCTTTAACAGAAATGCCTTCGTCAGAAATCTCCAACAAGTCATCTGCCATTGGCTCTTTCAAGCGTTCTTTCAGTTCGTCTGAATTCATGAATGAATCAATAGAAGCCTGATCCAAATTGTAAGTGCACATCAAATCAAGGATGGCTTTACGCACCAATAGATCTTCTTCAGAAAGAATGTGCCCTCGGAAAATTGGAAACTCATCCGCATTGACGCGGTCTTTGTAATCCTCTACTACTTTCTCATTCTGAGCAAAAGAATTCCAGCTGTCTCCAATGGCCGAGACTCCAAGTCCAACCAAAAGGCTGGTATGCTTGGCCGTATACCCCATGAAATTTCGGTGCAATTTGCCTTCATCCATAGCAACAGAAAGTGCATCGGTTGGCAAGGCAAAATGATCCATTCCTATTTCCACATAGCCAGCTTCGAGAAACATGTCTCTCCCCTTCTCATACAAAGCACGCTTGTCATCAGCCTTTGGAAGGTCTGCTTCAGAATAACCCCTTTGTGCTGGGCTAACCCATGGAACATGCGCATAGCTGTAGAATGCAATTCGATCGGGCATCAACTTCAACACCTTGGTAATAGTGTCAATCATCACTGGCATATGCTGCTTTGGCAGGCCATACACCAAATCAAAATTCACGGAATTGTAGCCAATCTCTCGTGCCTGATCCACCACGCGCTTCACAGATTCAAATGGCTGAATACGATTGATGGCCTTTTGCACCGCTGGATCAAAATCCTGAACACCTAAACTCAGTCGGTTAAAACCGTGTGCGAAAAGCACCTTCAAATGTTCCTCTCTCGTATTGTTCGGATGCGCCTCAAAACCAAGATCAGCATCCTCCAAAATATCCCCGTGTGCTTTTAAGCCGGCAATCAATTCTCCCAATTTTTCAGGTGCGAAAAACGTTGGTGTTCCTCCTCCCAAATGGATCTCGTTGATCTTTGGGCGTTCTTCCACCAATCCAGCATACATTCCCCATTCCTTCACCACTGTTGAGATGTATGGGTCTTCAACTTTGTGGTTTTTGGTTATGCGTTTGTTGCAACCACAAAACGTGCACAGGCTTTCGCAATATGGTAGATGAATATATATACCCATGCCATCGCCTTTGTTTCCTTTAAGGATTGCCCGCTTCACATCGGCCTTGTAAACTTCAACGTCAAACTTGTCCTCCTCCCAGTATGGAACGGTAGGATAGCTGGTGTAGCGGGGTGCTGCTATGTTGTATTTCTTGATGAGAGTGGAACTCATTTCAATCACTTTATTAGTCGGAACCAATGTTCCCAAATTCGATGCTAAGGAACGGAATACCAAGGTCTAAACCTCCTAGAAAGAACATTAATAACTGGGATATACCGCTCACTTCAAAACGTTACAAGTTTTAAAAACCTGTTACGTTTCTCCGATTTCAATTCGAAGTAAGTTTCACCAAATGGAACCAGTTACAATGAAAATCACAACTCCCACTCCTTCAAGTTTGCGCCAGATTCATCGATGACTAAATAGTGTGGATCCTTAAACCAAGCACCCGTGTTTACGTAGCGCGAATCGTTTCCGATTTTCATATCAAGCACAAGATGACGGTGGCCGAAAATGAATAGATCAATCTTCTCATTTTTCAAATGATCGTTACAGAATTGAACCAAATATTCATTTTCATCCCCTCGATAAATTTCATCCTTTGGAAGATTAGAATTGCGGCTTCTTCGGCTCCAAAAATTGGCAATAGAAATGCCAATGTCTGGATGAATCCATCGGAAAAGGAAAATGCAAAGTGGATTGGAAAATACCTTCTTAATCAGCTTATATCTGTGGTCACCCGGTCCAAGACCATCACCATGACCGATAAAAACCTTGAGATTATGAATATTGAATGAGATTGGCTTCCGATACATTTTCACGCCCAACTCCTCTTCAAAGTAATTGAACATCCACATGTCGTGGTTTCCGGTAAAAACATGAATGTTTATACCGCTATCAGCTACCTCGGCAAGCTTACCCTGAAAACGCACAAACCCTTTGGGAACAGCACTTCCGTATTCGTACCAAAAATCGAAAAGATCACCATGTAGGTAAATATCTGATGCATCTTGGGCGGCCATATCCAGCCATTTACAAATCGCTTTTTCGCGCTTGTCTGAATATTCCTTATTCGGAACACCGAGATGAAAATCGGAAGCGAAATAAACCTTGTTTCTAATCATCTACCAAAGATCTTACGGTGAAGATACTTTCTTGGTTTAATGCGCTCAAGATTCAATTGAAATCGGATTCTATCGTAGAATCGAGGTTGGTCTATTTTGACCCGTTCACCGGTAATATCATCCCAAGCAAATGGGATGTGCATTTCAATAATATTTTCTAAAATGATGATGCTAACGCCCATTTCAAATGCCTTTCCAATTTCGTCTGGGTAGATGGTTTGTGGTCCTGGAAACAAGGCAAAACCGAAGAAGAGCTCTATTGGGACATACTTATGAGGCCGAAAGTTTAGGTGAGAACTAAACAGCCATTTATTACTAGATCCAATTACCGTACTTGTTCGAAATGCGCCTTCATTTTGAATAATCTGCTTGCTGAATACATCGGAGTTTGTGGCACCTCTATTTGCTGCATACCCATCTCGAAGATAATCGTTTTCGGGTGTCCAACTGCTTAATCGGAAATACGGAGCCAGATTATCCTCTCCCGCAACAACGCCAAGGAATGTTCTGAACTTGAATCGGGTTCCGATTCGGTTGACCCGCTTATTGGCTTTAAAAGTCAGGCTAAACTTGGTGATTTCTGAGTTCGGTCTGTCCACGTTTATCAATGCAGAATAGGAAAAAATATGACCCGGATCTTCAAATCCTACTTGCCATTGGGGTGTGAGTGTGGACTCATTGTAATTACTCCGATTAATATGCGATTTTTCAACCAGCTGGGCATGCATGATGTAGTTCGCGAAGAGTGTTCTTCCCTGTCTTGGACTCCCTATTGGAGTTTCGAAATGAAAATTGGGTTTAAGGTTGATCTTCAATTGCGTACCGGTGATGGTTCCAAACTGCCTCGCATCCCAATAGGTGCCATAATCCAGATTGTACCGGTTGCCCCTTACGCCTACTCTGATTTTCCAACGTTTTTGTGGCGGAGAAATATTCAATCCAAAATCAAATTGACCAACCAATGCCTTAGCCTTAAAAGCATACATCGGCATGATAAAATAGTCGAACCGATTATTAGGAATCAAATTGTTGTAGATCGCTCCACCCACCATAAACCCGTCATTGTTGTTCCATCCGATGGTTGGTGTCCAATTGATGTGTCCTTGATGCGGTCTTACAAACCCTCCTAAAAGCTGCAAGCGGATTGGTTTCAGTTTTCGGAAAAATTCTCGGTTCTTAATCTGGTTATTCTTTCGGTTATACTCTGCGGTATTTCCTTTTGGGTCGATGATGAAACGGTCGCAGCTGTCGCATTCCATTCTTATCTTCTGCTTCTTGACTCCTGGGTACCAATCCACCCGAACCAGCGAGTCATTTAAAATGGATCCAATACTGAAAGGTGCATTGATCTGTCCTCTGTTCCTGATTTTCAGAATGGCCGAATCTCCGAAGTGTCTTTTGATGCCGCTTATTGCGTAATCCAGATGCTTGGTGGTTTTTATCAAATCATCAAATAACCAAGAGAGGTTTTCCCCACTTACCTCTTCCGCAATTTCTTGCAAGTCTTGTGGCGTTGGATGCTTGAACTTCCATTTATTGAAGTAGGTCTTCATGATTTGGTTCATGGTTTCCTCGCCAACGTAAGCGCGCAAATGATCAAACACCAATCCCGCTTTGGAATATTCCATCGCGCCATAGTTGTTGGAGGTCAGCCATTCGGAATGTTCATCAATGGGCTGTGACATTCCAGTACGCTGTACGGTTCTAGCTGCAATCTCATTTATTCGATCCTGCGGAATGTCATGCAAATTCAGAAACTTGGCCAATCCTTGTCCATAGTCTCCCAATTCTCCACCTTCAAATAATTTGAGATCCGGATACTTTGACCGCATATAAAGCAATTCTACGTAGGTGTTCATTCCTTCATCCAGCCAAGCATATTCTCGTTCATTATTTGCAAGGATCCCGTAAAACCAATTGTGACCAACCTCGTGGGCAATTACCTGATCTAATGCAATATCATCGTTGGCTTCACCAATTAAGGTGATTGTCGGATATTCCATATCGGTACCTGATGCCCAAAGTCCATCTACAGCAGTTACTTGATTGTATGGGTACTCACCCACTTTTAGCGAGTAGAATCGAATTGCATCCGAAAGATAGCCCGGAGCCTCTAGCCACATATCTGCTTGATTGTTCGTAAAAAGAGACCAAGTGGTCACGTTTCTTTTGCTCTGCGGTAACTCCACCACATCCTTCAAAACATGAAATCGCTTATCGGCAAACCAAGCAAAGTCGTGCACCTTTTCTTGATGATAATGCAGGGTTTTGGTTTCCAAAGAGGAAGGCGGAATATCAAGGTCGTCTATATTGAATTCATTCAATGCACGGGTTTGTACATCCTTTTGATTCAACCAATTTAGCTCGGATTCAGTTTGCAAATCACCAGTTGCACCGACCACATAATTTGATGGCAGCGTGATGTGCACATCGTATGTTCCAAACTCTGAGAAGTATTCCCCTTGATCAACGTTTGGGATCGGATGCCAGCCAGCGGTATCATATACGGCTGGTTTAGGATACCATTGTGTGATCTGGTAGGCCTGTTCCAAATGACCGAATCTGGAGAAAACAGCATCTGGGATTACAACTCGAAATGGAATTCTGAATTCTCTTTTTTCTCCAGGAAGTATTGGGCGAACCAAGTCAATCTTGGTTATATCTGGATTTTTATATCCAATCTTGAACTGAAGTGCTGTGTTGGCATCGAAGAAGTCAAGGCTATCAATCCAACCCAATTGATCCTGCTTGGCGTAATTAAGCGAGGCATCATCGTCTTCCAGTTTTTGCCGGTTCATGGCCGAATTAGGGCCGGAATAGGCATTTGGCCACAGATGAAACCAGAGTTCGTTTAAGGTATCGGGCGAATTGTTGGTGTAATTCACCAACTCATAGCCTCGAAGAATATGATTGTGGTCGTCAAGTGTCACATGAATCTCATGATCAACTTGCTGCTGAAAATACGTTTGGGCTTGGGAAAGCTTGGTTCCCCAAAGACTAATTAATACTGAGATTACAAACCACAGCGGGCTTCGACTCCGCTCAGCCTGACAACAGCACGTAGGGAGGAATCTTAACATCGAGCTAAGTTGGAATAATTTATCCAAGCAACTCTTTCAGCTTTGCTTCAAGTTGGGCAGCTCGCAACCCTTTGGCAACGATTTTTCCGTCAGGATCAACAAGTACAGTCATCGGAATTCCCTTCAGCCCATAAACAGGAACAAATGAGCTGTTCCAAAATTGAAGTTCACTACCGTGCTTCCATGGCAGGCCATCGGCTGCAATCGCGCTCACCCATGCATCTTTGGTTCGATCCAAGGAGACACCGAAAATGTCGAAATTCTTGTTCTTGTATTTATTGTAAACCTTTAATACGTGAGGATTTTCAGCACGACATGGCTTACACCAAGCAGCCCAGAAATCAACCAAGACATACTTCCCTCTGAAATCACTCAATTTAATCGGTGCTCCGTCTGGCGTACTCATGGCCAATTCAGGTGCCATCGCTCCTATTTCTGAGGCTTTTCCAGCTTCTGCTTTCGCTTTTATTTGATCAATTCGTTTTTGAAATCCAATTACATACTCCGACTCCGGCATTGTTTTACCCAAAGCTTCACCAACCCTTAGATAAAGATCAAAATCGTCTTCTGGCGAAAGCGCCTCAATTGCAGAAAGGCTAACCAGTTTTCCCTCATTATCATTGATGAAGTCAACCAAGAACTGACGTTTGCTCTTGTTCATTTCTTGAAAGTTAGCGTCAAGTACTTTTCCAATAGAATCTAGCCTTGGATGTCCCTGACCTTGAAAAGACCGAAACACTTTAGTAAGTGAGTCTTGAACCTCAAATGCACCTCGTAGGTAAGTGTCTAGTTTCTTCAATTCAACTGATTGAGCAGAACCTTCAACCGTGTAGCTCGCATAGAAATCAAATGCATTTCCATTGATTGAGACCTTATCCTCGGGTTCCAAAATGAGAATGATGCTGTTGTCTTTATCAACTCGCAATCGATGATATCCAGTTGTAGTAATTGGCACATTCATGCTAAAATCACCGCTTGCCGCAACAGCAATAGAATCCAATGCATTGACTTTATCAAAACTCAAATGTTCCAGCACCACCATTTGACCTTCCGCATTGCTGATATTTCCAGTGATGTTTCCTTTTTCACCACAGGCAGCTAATCCAAGAACGATTATCAGGGTAAATGCGCTACATATATTTCTCATGATTCGAGTTTTTTAATTACGAGTTGATTGGCCAGTTTAGGGTCAGCCTTACCCTTTGATAGCTTCATGACCTGCCCCATAAACAGGCCGATAAGTCCTTTTTTACCGTTGCGATATTCCTCTACTTTTTCAGGGAACATGGCTATTGCTTGATCCACAAACTCCTCCAGTGCATCTTCGTTGCTTTCTTGAATCAAATCCAATTCTTGTGCAATTGCTAAAGAAGTTTTGATTGGATTTTCACAATACGCTGGGAAAATACGCTGAGATGCCACACTATGGCTCACTTTTCCATCATCGACCAAATTAATTAACTCAGCAATTTGATCGGTGCTTAACGGAAACTCGCTCATGTGTAACGCCCGCTCGTTTAAGTAACTTTTCACCTCACCGGTTACCCAGTTACTTGCTGCTTTGTAGTTTTTCGTTTTTGAGGATAATTCATTGAAATATAGCGCCACCGACTTTCCTTCAGTCAGTACTCCAGCATCGTAATCCGATAGGCCATAATCCTCTGTAAACTTCCGATAAAGTTCATTTGGCAATTCGGGCATTTGAGCCTGAATTCTGGAAATCCATTCTTCGTTTACAATTACCGGTGGAAGATCTGGCTCTGGGAAATACCGGTAGTCATTCGCCATTTCCTTACTTCTCATCACGAAGGTTGTTCCAGCCACAGCATCAAAACTACGTGTGTCTTGACTTATCGTTGAACCAGCCTTTACTTCTGCAATCTGACGTTGAACTTCGTAATCAATAGCTCGAGCTACATTTCGCATGGAGTTCATATTCTTAACCTCCACCCTATTCCCGAGTTTCTCCTCACCAACTGGTTTTACTGAAATATTGGCATCACATCTAAGTGATCCTTCTTCCATATTACCATCGCAAATCTCTAGGTAGCGAACGAGTTTCCTTACCTCCATCAAATAGGCATACGCCTCTTCCGAAGATCTGAAATCGGGCTCAGTCACAATTTCCAAAAGTGCGACCCCAGCTCGATTTAGATCTACTAGAGTGTTATCTGGATCCTGATCATGCAAACTCTTTCCCGCATCCTCCTCCATATGAATTCGAGTCAACCTTATATCCTTGGTTGCTCCATCATTTAAGCGAATTTTAATGGTACCGCCATTGCAAATTGGCGTTGTATCCTGGGTGATTTGATAGCCTTTTGGAAGATCCGCGTAGAAGTAATTCTTCCTGGCGTACTCGTTCACTTCTCGAATATCGCAGCTACATGCTAAGCCTAAACGAATGGCGTGATCGACTACAGTTTTATTTACCTGTGGCAATGTACCTGGATGACCAAGTGTAATCTCACTTATACGAGTATTAGGCAATCCTCCGTACTCAGTACTGTCACTGCTGTATGCCTTAGAAGAAGTTAAGAGTTGCATGTGCACCTCTAACCCGATGACTGCTTCGTATTCTGCCATTATTCCTCAACACCTTCTAGAACAACTCCCATCTTACCGTATTTATCAATACGCTTATCGATTCGCTGTTCTGGTTCGGCTTTCATTAAGCGAGTCAAATGCTTCTTAATCTCCTTTTTTACATTCGAAAAAGTTTCCTCCGGGTTAGAATGTGCTCCTCCAACAGGTTCTGGAATTATTCCATCAATTAACCCATTGCCAAGCATATCCTCAGCAGTAAGTTTAAGTGCTTCGGCAGCCTTCTCTTTGTAATCCCAACTTCTCCAGAGTATTGAAGAACAGCTTTCCGGAGATATGACTGAATACCATGTGTTCTCCAACATGAATGTCTTATCTCCTAGTCCGATACCCAAAGCTCCTCCTGACGCTCCTTCACCAATTACTATGCAAATAATCGGAACCTTTAATTGAACCATTTCAATCAGGTTACGCGCGATAGCTTCTCCCTGCCCGCGTTCCTCTGCCTCAAGTCCAGGATATGCTCCTGGTGTGTCAATTAGGGTTATTACTGGCTTATTGAACTTCTCAGCCAACCTCATCAATCTAAGTGCCTTTCGATAGCCTTCTGGATTGGCCATTCCGAAATTTCGATACACCCGCATTTTAGCGTTGATACCTTTCTGTGTTCCAATGAACATAGCAGATTTACCATCGATGGAACCAAAGCCACCAATCATCGCTTTGTCATCCTTCACGGTTCTGTCACCGTGTAGTTCTACGAAAGTGCCATTGGTAATTGCATCAATGTAGGCCAAAGAATATGGCCTATCAGGATGACGAGAAACTTGAACTCGTTGCCAAGGAGTAAGCTCTTTATAGACTTTTTTCCTTGCGGTAGAAATTGATTCCTCAAGCTCTGTGATCGCTTTACTCCGATCCACCTTCCCCTTCTCATGAATGGATTTGGTTTTCTCAAGCTGCTCTACCAACTCCTTAATGTCACTCTCAAACTCCAAAAAATTCATTTTGCGCGAAATTGAAAGGCGAAGTTAATCACTTGGGACACTCCTTTGTTTGGTATTTCCATATAAAACAATCGCCTCACCCTAATTAGGATGAGGCGATCAATTTAAGTTTGATTAGAATCAATCAACAACCAAACGTTGAGTTAGTAATTGATTGTTTACTGTTGCTCTTATAACGTAGATTCCTGTGTCTAAACCGCTAAGGTCAATGTCCATATTGAACGCCCCATTGGCAAGTTCTCCATTGTAAAGGCTTCGTACCTCCTTACCAAGAAGATCAAACATTTTCATTTGCACATCAGATCTACCGTTGGTATTGATTGTCAATCGCGTTGTATTGTGTGCAGGGTTTGGAGCAAGTGTCCAGGTTGCGTCACCTCTTTGCTCATTTATTCCAATTGCGCTTCCACTAATGGTAATATCATCGATGTAGAAGTTGTTGCTCACTCCTCCAGCTGTCCATTGGAACTTAATTCGAACATTCGGTTCGTCATCATGAGTTGAAAGATTCACCTCTTTAACTGTCCAAGGGCTATTCTCATTAGGAACATAACCTTGAGACGAGAAGCTAGCATTGGTTAATTCGAATTCTGACATCGTTTCACGAATAGACCATTTTTCACCACAATCCTTTGATGTATAGATTCTCATTCTATCACTAGGCTCTCCATTCATAGCGGCTCCTGAATAACGAAATTGAAGTGACGCGTCAGTCAATTGAGACAAATCGAACGCTGGCGTGATCATTTCATCTATTTGACCTGTTGTGTTGAATACATTATGCATTCTCACAGATCCGTTTCCACTGAATCCACCGTTATCTGCATTATACCATTCCCAACCATTGGCAGAACCATCATGATTGAATACAAGGAAATCATCAGCTATAGTTGCAGAATCCCAAAACGCCTCTACATACCCCCAATTACTTTGATTCTCTGGAGTAACTGGACTTACAATAACATAGTTTTCACTAGTTTTTGTAGTCGAACCATTAGGTCCATTCGCTGTAAGTGATACATCAAACATTCCTGCACTGTTGTAATCCACATCTGGGTTATCATCAGCAGATGTGCCAGGTGACCCACCAGGAAATGACCAATTAATTGAATTGATTTCTGAGTTATACGAATGGTCTTCAAATGTAACTGAACCACCAGCGCAAATCATTGCAGTAGTTGCATAGAAATTATCTTGATCATGGTAGAAATCTGCAATTGGTGCACATCCTGCATCGGCCGCATATGGATTTCCAGTTCCAGTGAAAGCAAGGTTATCTTCTGATACCAATTCAGATCGTACTCCAAAGTCAACTCCATCACCATGAAGTGTGAAATTCATTCTATCAACCTGATTCTGCGAGAACATATTCATACATAAATCGTCAGAATAATCCATGTAATTGTTGAACATTTCGCCTCTCCAGTTATCCGGGTTACAGTTAACTACGTGCCAAGACTGTTCGAAACCCGCGGAAAAGTTAGACCCACCAGAACCGTTTGCATTTCCGCAAACGCCAAAGTTTGGTCCAAAAGCAGTAGGAGTATCAGCAATGTCATCCGATCCACATGTGGCATCTCCCCAAACGTGACGAAGTCCAAGCCAATGACCAACTTCGTGAACAGAAGTTCGACCTACCCGTGCTGCTCCAGTGCCGATAGCACCAATGTTGTCATGGCGCACGGCAATTCCATCTGTAGAATGCAATCCTGTAGCAGGGAATTGGGCATAACCCAAAGTAGTACCTCCATCACCACCAAGTGCAGCAATTGTGTTAATGACCCAAACGTTTAGATATTTAGTTGAAGTCCAATAGCTCTCTGCTTTAAAACCAGTACCGTCCCGAGCATTTTCAGATTTACTGGAGAATACACGAACGATTCCTTCTGTACAATTTCCCAAAGGGTCCTTCCTTGCTAATCTAAATTCGGCATTCAAACTAGCTGCTAGATGTCCTCCATCCATATAAGTAGAGTCAACTACCGAAGTAAGCTCATTAGAGAAGAAATTATCAGCATCGCCTGTAATTTCTCCTATTGCTCTTACCGTGTGATTACCAAATACGTCAAGAACATATAAGCCTCTAAAATCAGTGAGATTATCCACAGCGTCAGCAAACGCTTGGGCAATGTCTTGTGCATCTGTGCCGCATGTTGGCGATCCAACTAAGTTATTGTTTGCTGCTGGAAGTTGAACTTCAACCAAGGTACCCTCAGCGCCAGATGGTGCTTGGCCGGATACGCCATTTGTAAAGTAAAAGGAATACTTATCTCCAGCTGGAGTTGCAATCGTGATAAAAGACTCACGTCCGGATGCATTCACTGTAGGCGATGCATACTCTAAATGACATGAAGCATTAAGTGTATTTGTGTTGATACCTGTTGAATCAACCATAACCGAATCGACAGCTAATCCTCCAACCATGGCGTAGAAATAATCTGACTCATCGAAATTCAACATCTCTGTTGAAAGGGTTCCTCCACAGGCACTGTCAAGTGTTACTACACTCTTAACAGAAGCAGGTAAAATATCATAGGTTACCGTTTGAACGTTAATCGAATCAACCAAAACATCAAATCCAGAACCAGTTCCTCCAATATTTGATGGATCAACAGAAACTGCTTCGGCATCAACATAGCCTTGTCCTCCGAAGATCAAAGCAACACTATCAACAACTCCACCAACAACTGTAACATCAACGATGGCACCAGAACCAGAACCACCTGTAACAGCTACTCCGTTATACTGACCATCAGTGTAAGCTGCACCTGCATTGTTCACTGTACTTTCCAACTCAATGACCACATCATTGCGGTCATAATCAATCGTTCCAGCAGAATAATAATCTAAGTTAGTACCACATGGCATGTCTACACCTCCAATTGTAATGTCTGGTACATCAGTTGTTGATCCAGAAACCGATGTGGTATACGATGTATAATCATTTGAATTATCAGAGGCGAATTGAAAACGACTCTCTTCCGTTTCTCGAAATCTATGAGGCGTATTGAAAGTATCAGGATTTAAGCGATTGAAGTCCTCATTAAACACTCTCATTTGATCTTCGATCTGCTCCTTAGTTATATTCCCAGTTTTTCCTTTATGTAGGATATGGAAAACCACTGGAATAATCCGCGTGCCAAATTCATCTCTTACAACCTCTACATTGGGGTCGTTAGCATGATCAATGGCAGCTTGCTTAAAGGACTGGTAAGAATGTCTTACTTCTGAATCTTCAAGTTGCTTCTGGAGTACATGGTCTGCTCCACATTTAGAATGATTCACCTCCTGAGCATTGGTATAAACAAAGCCAGAAAGGATGGCAATAATAGATAGGTAAATTCTTCTCATAATGGTTCTTCTCTTGTTCAGAAAATTGGGCATCAAATGCCATAGATTCGGTGGCAAATATAGAAAAACAAACACCCCACAAATGGCGTTGGAAGTCTTATTGCAGACGAAAGAAATTTTAAAATTTCACTTCTAACGGGCCTGATTGTCAGCCTTCTACATTAGAATAGGTGTTTTTCCGCATGATACGAGGACCGGACCAATGGCCCACTCTCAACGAACCTGAATCCCATTTCAAGTCCTAATGTCTCGTATTCTTTAAATCTTTCAGGAGTTACAAACTCTTCTACTTCCAAATGACTCTTGGTCGGCTGCAGGTATTGTCCAAGTGTAACGATGTCGACTTTTACTGACCTCAAGTCTTCGAGCGTTTCTATTACTTCTTCATGCGTCTCCCCCAAACCAAGCATAACGCCTGACTTCGTTCGCATACCAGCATCCTTTAATCTCTTAAGAACTTCAAGACTACGATCATATTTAGCCTGAATGCGTACTTCCTTGGTCAGCCTTCTAACGGTTTCCAAATTGTGTGAAATAATTTCTGGCGCTACGTTAATTACCTGCTGCATGTTTTCCCAGTTTCCTGCAAAGTCAGGTATTAACGTTTCCATTGTTGTACCCGGAGAATGTTTGCGAATGGCTCGAACAGTTGCAGCCCAAATTTCGGAACCACCATCCTTTAAATCATCGCGATCAACCGAGGTAATCACAGCATGCTTGATACCCATTGTTTTAATGCTGGTTGCCACCTTTAAAGGCTCCGAAATATCAAGCGGATCACCTTTACCAGTACTTACGGCACAAAACCCACACGAACGTGTACAAGTGTTACCAAGAATCATAAAGGTTGCTGTTCCAGCGCCCCAACACTCGCCCATATTCGGGCAATTGCCACTTTGGCAAATCGTGTGCAGATTATTCTCACTCACCAGTTTCCGAACCTTCTTATAGTTCTCCCCTGTAGGCAATTTCACTCGTAACCAGCTAGGCTTCCGTTTTGGAGCTTGGGTTGAAGTTTCCTCAGACATTGATTAATTGAAATGTATTATTTGTACCACTTGGCGCCAAAATTCAGACTTATATACAGATTGACAAATACCTGATTGTTTCGAGCGACCGCCATTTGCTCCACAACATCAAAGTATGCGTCCACAATTACTCCCGCCTCAATGGTACTTATTGATCTTTGCTTTTTAGCATAATCGAAACTGATTCCAACTTTACCATATAAACCTGGATGAATGACCATTTTTTCAAAACCTTTGAAAAATGACGAAGCCCCTAAAATGTTATCCTTTCTATGTAGTGGATTATCATAATCATAGCGTACAGATTCAACCCTACCCGTTTGGTCATTTCTATCTATGATCTCTAAGTAAACAGGCTTTGCCCATGCTGCTGAGAAACCAACTATGTACAGATATCTAATCTCAAGTCCTTTATCAAATCGTTCATACAGCGTATTCTGTCTTCCATACCCTAATCGGGTCATAAGCACTTGAAACGTTCTACCATAAACATAGGATTGAAAGCTTTCGTTACCTGATCCGGGGATTTTAATCTCCTTGGGATGAGTAACACTCACAACATCCAATTCAATTACTCGCTTACGCTTAAATGTCTTGTTTTTGCTTCTTCTTAAATTAATTCCCCAACCTTGAGAATGAAGCATGATTCCACCGGTAAATTCTTGCTTAAGAAGAATACCACGATCATCAAATGACCGGTCCGCCAATTGATCTGAAACGGACTTTATCGGAACGGCAACTGTGTCTTTGGGTGCTGCAACAGAATCCTGTTGTGCAGTCACTTCTTGCGCCAACAATTGGTTTGAGGCGAATAAAAACAAGGTTATGGCGAGTGTGACATGTCGCATGGTCACAAAGGTATGAACTATGGCGGGGATCATTAATTTCGGCCTATGACAACAGTAAAAACATCATACCTAGGAGAATTACGATGCGAATCTACCCATGTAAAAACGGGAAGCGGTCTGATAACGGACGCACCCGTTGATAATTGTGGAAAAGGAAGCACCTTTTCTCCAACCGACCTTTTAGCAACTGCGCTACTAAATTGCATGATAACTGTAATGGGTATTCATGCCAATAAACAGGAATGGCCTTTTAAAGTTCTCAATGCCTCCGCCATCAAGAAAATGGGTATCAACCCGCGAAGGGTTGTAGAAGTTGAAATGGAAATTGAAATTGATGGCTCAGAACTAGATTCTGCTAAGCGCGATGAACTGACGCAAGTCGGCCTAAATTGCCCTGTAGCAAAAAGTCTGTCAGCAGAATTGCTACAGACGGTAAACATTGGCTATTCTGAGTAATTAGCAGTTTTCGCTAACCTTCTCTACTTCTACCTTACCGTAAGCAGGGCAATCCTCACCGCTTCGGCAAGAGATAAAGAAAATGGAGATCAGGGTAAGAACTGTAGCAACTGAAAGAAACTTCTTCAAGACTATGGTTTTTTTGATGGTTAATAAAGCAACGCTCCAAACGGAAAACTGTTGTCCATCTTGGCGCAAAAGTATTACTTAGAAATCACTTACGCATCACCCTCCTAAAGGTTAGGGCATAGTTTTCAACAATAAATGGTTTTCGATGAGTGACAAATCCCAGCCAATTCAACGTTCTAATATCAATATTGAGGCGTCTTGGAAAGACCTGCTTTATAAAGAATTCAAGGCGGATTATTTCCATCGATTGATTCAGTTCGTAAAGATTGAGAAGGACCAAGAAACAGTCTATCCACCCGGTTCAAGGATTTTTGCAGCTTTTGACCACACTCCCGTTGAGAAAGTTAAAGTCGTTATCATCGGTCAAGACCCGTATCACGGCCCAAATCAAGCCAATGGATTATGCTTTTCCGTTTCTAAAGGAATCAAACCTCCACCCTCTCTTCGTAACATGTTCAAAGAGTTGGCAGAAGATGTTGGCTTCGAACCAACCGGAAACGGAGACTTGGAGAGCTGGGCTGATCAAGGCGTCTTACTTGTTAATGCGACACTTTCTGTACGTGCCGGTCAGCCAGGTTCTCACCAAAAACAAGGCTGGGAACAATTTACAGATGCTGTGATCCAAAGCATCTCACAGGAGCGTGCTGGCCTTGTATTTCTTCTTTGGGGACGGTTTGCCCAAAACAAAGAATCGTTAATCGCGGACAATGACCACCTCATTCTTAAAGCCGCTCATCCTAGCCCGTTTTCAGCATACAATGGCTTTTTTGGGTGCAAGCACTTTTCGAAAACGAATTCATTTTTGAAGCAAAAAGGAGAATCAGAGATTAATTGGCAGATATGACAAATCATAAAACGGCAACTTTGTCGTTACGCAGGTTTGAGAGTCCCCCAACTCATATTACTTATCACTTGTGTTTGTTTCAGTATTGGACTGAAAGAAGCACGGTCTCAGTCTGTTCGAGCTGTTCCTACAATCGTTAAGGTATCTGATAAACCTGAAATGACGCGAAAACTCAATCGCTGGTTGAGTTCTTCTAAACTGAAATCAGACTCAATCCTTCTTTCTGGCGAATCTGAACAACTGATTCAGAAGCTTTTCAAAAAAGGATTCATCGCATCGTCTGTGGATTCCGTTCTTATTCGAAAAGACAGCATCATTTTTCATGTTGCAGTTGGAACCCAATTCAATTTAGGGCAAATTCGATATTCAGGTATCCCTTTCGATCTGATTGGGAAGGCCGCTGGAAAGAGCTCAAAAAAACCAGAGCCGCTAACACCTCAGAAAATTGCCAGACAAAAAGAGCGCGTAATCGAATACTTCGAGAATCGAGGGTTTCCATTCGTGTCTGTAAAACTTGACAGTATTTCGATAACAGATGGCTTAATGGAAGGCGTGTTAACTGTGGATCGCGGCCAACAGATCAAGATTGATAGTGTGGTGGTTGAAGGCACGGCTAAAGTCAAACCAAAATACATACAAACATATCTGGGCATCAAACCCGGAAACCCGTACAACGAATCTCGAATTGCAGCCATTTCAATTAGATCTAAAGAACTGCCTTTTGTAACGGAGAATCAATCGCCTCAAATTCGGTTTGAGGATAATAAGGCCAAGGTTATTGTACTTCTGGATAAGCGAAAGGCCAGCCAGTTTGATGGTATTCTCGGCATTTTACCAAACAACGATGATCCTGGTAAAGTGTTGATCACCGGTGAGTTGAAGCTCAAATTACTCGGTGCGTTTGGCCGAGGTGAGTTGATCAGCCTTCAGTGGCAGAAACTGCAAGCCCGTACACAGAAACTTGATGTACAATTCACCTATCCTTTCCTATTCAATACTCCTTTTGGTATTGACGGCACATTCAATCTTTATAAGAGAGACACCCTGTTCTTGAACTTACAGGGAACGGGTGGTGTGTTATATCAAATGCGGGGTGGTGATCATTTGAAGGTTTTTATTGACTCCCGTTCTACCAACGTGCTGGCCAAGTCGGTTCTCACCTCTGGATCAGGAACCTTACGTCCTGACTACGTTGACTCCAAAATCATGCTGTACGGAATTGGCGCAAGTGTTAACCGAACTGATTATCGGTTCAATCCGAGGCGAGGGTTTGTTGTGGAAGGTGAATTCAGTGCGGGTACAAAAAACATTGAGAAAGACCCGGAAGTTGATGCTGAGCGCTACGAAGGGCTGAACACTCGATCATTCATTGGAAATGCTCAATTAGACGCAGCCTATTTTATTCCCATTGCAAAACAACACACCATCAAAATTGGAGTGAAAGGCGCATACATTTTTGCTGAAAATATCTTCGAGAATGAGATGTACCGAATTGGCGGATTGAAATCATTACGTGGCTTTGATGAGGAATCAATTTTCGCTAATCTATACTCTGTAGCAACAGTAGAATATCGCTTTCTCTTTGGTCGTAATTCCTACGCACATGCCTTTTTTGATGGTGCATACTATGAAAGCAATGGAGCCAACGAACTAGTAGTTGATCGACCATTCGGCTTTGGAGTTGGCGTAAACTTTGAAACCAAAATCGGAATCTTCTCCCTCACTTACGCACTCGGAAAACAGTTTAATAACCCAATAGATTTTCGAGCTGGAAAGATTCACTTTGGGATGATTAATCGGTTTTAACCCGTAACCATCTTCCCAACTTTGATGAGCGACTTAAGTCCATCCCCAAACTTTTCATGATCTAGTTGTGGTTCGATGATGTCGATGGCATCACCAACCATGTTCTTGGCCGCTTTGATTCGTGCCGGTGTTGGAAATGGCTTCAGCTTATTGGTTGCCCCCGATTTGGCTACGGCCATAAAATGCTCGATCAACATTTTTCGGTCGGTTGATATTCCAGCTAAAAGTTGAATGGGTTCGGAGGCATGCTTCCCTCCTTTCCCGAGATAATCGAAACACGCTTGGCTAAGTTCTTCGTGGCTTAGCACCTTGTAAAGTGCGTTGGCCAGAATGTTCACAGCCGATGTAGCCTCATGCCGTGTATCGTAGAACGACTCAATAATTCCATTCAATGAATTGAGATCTGAGTAATCAGTCAAACCAGCCAAAAGGTCACTCAAGTACTTCACGTCCGTCAATCCAACAGTCATTCCTCCACCTGTGATCGGATGCCGCATATTCAGCGAATCACCAATAAGGACTGCTCCTTTCTTCCGGATCGGATCAGCAGGAATCTCACAGCTTGGCATTGCCTTGAACGGGTATGTCTTTACCGCATGATCAAAAGAAGGATGCATCTGTTCTGGAATTGCATCACGAATCTCGGTCATTAAGAAGTTGGTCAGCGCCTCCCCTTTCTTTGGCGGTTGATCCTTTGGAAAATCAATCAACATACGCGTATGGCGAGATGTCACAGGATAGGCCAAGAAAGGCTGCCTCCCAATAAAGACGTGACCGTGCCCAGGATATGGAAGATCAGCATCTTCAAGCAAAAGCGCGAGCATGTAGCTTCGAATCTCACGATCATTATTGCTCAATCCTTTTCGGAAAGTGGAGTATCCGCCATCAGAAACTACGGTCAAACTTGCTGGCGCACTAATCTTCTGCGTCTCGCCATTCGGAATGTACTCCACTCCGAAAACGCTTTCATCGGTTTCCATAAGGTCGGTAACCTTTCCTCCAACCAGTGTCACATTTGGTTGCTCGGTTAAGAATTTGCGCAGTCGACCAATGAATTTTCCGTATCGGAATCCTTGTCCGATGGCGACCTTCCCTTCAATCTGCTCGTAAGGAATAGAGAATTCCTGCCCATCCTTAAAAAGCGCATAACCACTTACTTCTGGTGAATCAATTTCTTCGAAAGCCGATTTGGGCCAACCCAATTTTAGCAGGGATTCGACCCCACCCGGTTGTAGCAATTCACCAATAAACTTGTTGGGCTCCTCTAGGTCACGCTCTATAACCAGAACCTTTTTTCCTTGCTTAGCGAGCGCGTGACCGAGTGTACAGCCAACCACACCAGCTCCTACAATACATACATCATATTTCATCTTGAAATAGGTTTGAGGTATGAGCTTTGAGAAATGAGGAAAACAAATTAGCTAACCTTTCGATAGGTTTCAAGCTGATCCGAAGGCAATTCAAAAACGGAAGATCGTTTCAATTTCATTGTCGTCTGATGAAGGTATTCGGTCATCAACGCACAATTGGGATCATCCAGTTTAATCTTCTTCAATAATTCCTCGGTTAGATCGGTGATCATGTTTTGCATGTCATCCATGTCCCGAACTCCCACCATAATCTTCGAAGCCAATCCTTTGCGAATCTTTACGTTGGAAGTGAACACCATTGGATTATCGTAAACCTCATTCAATGTAGCCAACGCCATTGCCTGTGGAATCGCACAAAAACGAAAGATCGCTGGGTTCTTTAATAATCGGAGATACGCGATACAATCTGGAAGGTGCCGCATTGCATCAGTCACCAATTCATTCAACACGGCCAAAGAAGCTTTCTCTTCTGGATGCTTGCTGAAATGATCTAAGCTATCTGCTCCCTTTTTCCAAATGGCACTTGGCCAAAAGGTTCTTCCGACAACAAGATCCTCGTAGTAATCGCGAATGATATTGGTCTTTTGTAGAAACAGTCCCATTGAATTGGCCAAGCCTTTCGACTCTACCA
>JBLFWJ010000045.1:0-19296 GCA_047611425.1 Bacteroidia bacterium
CCATTGGGAATGCATTCAAGATGGCTTGTTCGGAACTTACTCCTTGCGCCAACTCGCAACTCACGGTACTGATCATTTGATTGACAGATCCGAATGGGTAAACGCCACACAACTCATCCACTCTGACTGACCCTTGCTTCGCAGATTTTGAAAGATCATTCCTAACCAGATCGGTAATCATGATATTCTCTGCCCGCTCTTTTGGATCGCTCCTCAATCCTTGATCATCTCTTTTGGAGGTTCCTTTCATTGGCTGAGAATACAGTCGGTTTCCCCGCTTTGCCATAAACCTTTCAGGGCTCAAACTGATCACATGAAGGTTTTCCTGTTTGTAATAGACACAGAAAGGCGATTCACTTTCGCTACTCAACGAAGAGAAAACATGAACAGGATCCATCTCCACATTTTCAGCGACATGATCCATGCAAAAATTTAACTCGTAAACATCACCGAGCTGTATGTGTGTCTTGATTTCATTTACTTTCTTAATATATTCTTCCTTGCTTAAGGTTGGCTTTAGGTCAACGTGGTTTAGATTTAAAAGTGGATCTTGAGTCTCCTCTAAATTCTTGAAAAGCCGTTCCTGATTCGCGTTATGGAATTGAATATTTCCAGTCTTCTCAGCTTTGGCCATTACCTCAGGTATGAAAAATTTTCTGTCCAAAAAATCAAACCGTTTAGGATTAGATGACACCAAGTCCTCAAGTTTGTTTTTTAGGTCGTAAGCAAAATGGCCGATTTTGTAATCATCAGAATTCGGCACTGAATTGACATTAGATGCGAACGCAAATACATCGGTACAATTCTTAAAATGTGAAGGAACTAATCTGTCTTTTTCTTCCCCAACATTCGCCAACCAGACCACCAGGTTATACGTCCTACATGCTTTGATCAAAATCGATTTATCGTTTCTGATGTCTACATGATTTGAACTATTGAAATTGTTGGAATTCACGATGCAAAAAAACACTAGTTCTACTGAGAAAAAACCATCATTCCTTTCAATTTTGAATCTCATGCAAAAAAGCAGGAACCGCCATCTTCAAAATGAATTTTCACCTTCGAGGCTATTTAGGTGTATCTGAACCACTTAGCTCGTAAACTCAGGTGTCTGAAACTTAAGTAAAACCTCTGCTTTTTGGTTTACAACTGAGAGAAATCGATTAAATTTACAACCTATTACATCTTTTCCCGTACGACTGGATGGAAATAGGAACTGGAACTTTAGAATATATAGACATGAATACACGTTATACTTTTTCAATTCTTGCAGCTTTCGCAATGGTTTCACCATTGACAATGAGCGGACAAGGAGTTGTTAACTCAGCAAAAATTACTGTTAGTTCAGGCACTGTAATGACCATTACTAGCGGTGGATTCACCAACAATTCAGGTGGTGGTGTAACCAACAGTGGTGAAATGCAACTTGATGGAGACTGGGCAAATAATGATGGCTCGGGTGTGTTTGGAGCAACTCCCACAACTGGGTTGGTAACCATGAATGGTGGTGCGCAGACTATTGGCGGATCAAATGCTACCAATTTCTACAACTTAACATCTCCAGCAGCAGCAACAGGAGATATTACATTGGCAGTTGACGCAAATGTTTATAATGTAGCGACACTTACAACTCATGAAATGATTCTAAACTCCAATGACCTTACATTGGAGAACTCTTCAACTGGTGCTTTAGCGGGATCAGGTGGTATTGTCTCCGAAACATCCGGAACTCTAAGTAACCTTCGGTGGAATATTGGAACAAACACTGGTAGTTACGCAGTTCCTTTTGAAACTGCAGGTGGTGTTGCGATCAACTTTGGGTACAACGTTACTAACGCGGGAACGATCTCAACTTCTTCTGATACTTATAAAGAGTTTGCAACCTACTCGACAAACACCAACAGCATGAATACCCCGTGGCCTGTTGATGTAAATCATTTGACAGATGACTACCAAGTACCGAGTCACTTTTGGGTTACCGATCGGTTTTGGATAATTGACAATGATGTAACTCCATCAAATTTTAGTGCTTATCCACAGATTGAGTACGATTTTGTTTTTGACCCAGCTGATAATGGCGGTTCAAACTCGATTACTGAAGCCAACCTCGTAGCCCAACGGTTTAATGACGTTGATGACAGATGGTTAGACTGGTTGTATAGCGCAAATGCCGCTGGTGGCTCCGTTACTGTTGACTTAGCAAATGCCCTTGATTATTACAAAACATGGACACTGGTTGACGATAGTGACCCATTGCCAATTGAGTTAGCCAAGTTTGATGGCCAATGTAGTAATGGTGATATTAGTTTAACCTGGACAACTTGGACAGAATCTCAAAACGACTTTTTTACCCTTGAGCGTAGTAGTGATGGAGAGCGGTTCGAAATTGTAGATATCGTTGATGGTGCTGGCAACAGCAACCAAGCGATTACTTACGAAATTGAAGACAAAGCTTCTTATGGCGGAACTTCTTACTATCGATTAAAAGACACCGATATTAGGCGTGAGGAAAATTACTCCGAGGTAATAGCAGTGACTTGTGAAGATGATGGTGACGGATTCAATCTTTTGAATGCTCACGAAAATCATGACCGACTAATTATCGATTTTACCGCTGGTGAGAATGAGCCCTATAGGATTACACTTATGGATGCACGTGGACGTGAAATGATGGACGAATCGAGCAATGCATATGAAGGATATAATCAGGTAGCTCTTCCGGTGACTGACCTTGCTAAAGGCGTTTATATAGTTAAGCTCACAAATAGCAAGAAGCAATTCGGTAAGAGAATCTTAATTAACTGATTTATCTAGAATGAAATTAAAAAGGCCCAGTGAACTTTTTCACTGGGCCTTTTTAATTTTTCTGGGTTTGCTTACTCGCTTACTACCCCGCAAGATCTGACACGCACTCCACCCAACTTGGGTGATTATTCAGACTTTCAACAAGTTGAACTTTTGCGCCACCGTGTTCTTCAAATATTTCTTGATACTCCACACCTATTTCTACGATTGTCTCTAAGCAATCAGCTACAAATGAAGGTGAAAAAACCAGTAGATTCTGGTCTCCTTTTTTAGCCCTTTCTTCGACAACTACATCACTAAACGGAGTTAACCAGTTCTTGTCCAATCTGGATTGAAAAGAAACCGTATAGTCGTTTTCCGACATGCCCAATCCTGATGCGATAGACCTTGCGGTTGCGTAACTAGTTGCTCGGTAACACAACCTGTTATCCTCCGTGATCTCAACATGGCATTCATGACTCTCACAAGGCCCGTCATCATATACTTTGTCTACTTGACGAACTGGCAGACCATGAAAGCTAAAAATCACATGATCGAATTCTTTCCAATTGTACTGTTTTCCTCGCTCAACAAATGCCTCAATATATTTTGGATGATCGAAGAATTGACCACGCACTCGAAAATCAGGAATTGCCCACCAGCTTGCGATTTGTCTTAGCACCTCTTCCACGGAGGATCCGTTGGACGAACTAGCATATTGAGGATACAATGGTATCACGGTTAAGTCTCTGACTTTGTTTTTTCGCAGTCTTTCCAAACCATTTCCTATTGAAGGATTGCCATATCGCATTGCCATTTCCACCTGATATTCTCCACCCAACCGCTCTTGAACTTTCTTTACAAGCTCTTCTGTATGATAAAGGAGCGGTGACCCTTTATCTGACCAAAGTTGTTGATAGAGTTTGGCTGATTTCGGAGCCCGGAAGGGCACGATAATAAAATTGACCAATATTTTTCTGGCCAACCATGAAATATCTATGACTCTTGGATCATTTAAAAATTGGCTCAAGTACCTTCTAACGTCCGATACCGAAGGGCTATCAGGAGTACCTAGATTTACAAGAAGAACACCCTTTTTACCAATCATCTTTGCTAGTTTCCAATCTTATTGAGCACGCGAAGAAACATGAAATTTGGCTAATTCCAGTTAACGAATTAACATCATTTTACCGAATTCATGTTCGATCCACTGATCAGCACCGGATTCTCTATGCTCAATCAAATCACCTTCAATTCGAGTAATTACCCTATAGAGATAAATTCCATTGGCCAGCTGATCACCATAGGTGTCTTTTCCATCCCACCCGTATTGCGTAATGTTGCGGCCAATGTTTATAGGTCCAAGTTCATCGAGTCCAATTTCTCTAACCACTTTTCCTGAAATGGTTATAATCTGAATTTTGAAAAACGTTGGTGGTTCTGACCCTGTAAGCGTAAAAACGAAATGTGTATTGGTGGAAAATGGATTTGGCCAATTCATTATTTCGGTAATCGTGGACTTATTAATCACCTCAAAAGATATCCTATAAAACTGCTCTCCAGAAGCATTGTGAGAACGGTCGTAACTCTGAACAATTAGCTCGTAGGTTCCGTCAATCGGAAAGTCTGCAGGAAACTCAATTTTCGCCTTATTCTTTGGGGCCTCTCCAGGATAGAATTGCATAGACAAACCATTGTTAAACCAAATACGCTGGAGCGAACTACTATTTGGTTGACTTATATATACCTGAACATCAGAAGTATCGGTCAACAAACGAAATTCACTCTCGTCATCGACTTCAATTGAAATTAGTGGTTTTGCAGAAACTATATCTCCATCCAGAATGTGAACACCGTCAAATGTCACATCCATAATTGGATTAACATCATCTCCTTGAGCATTGAATTGCAGGTAGCCCAAATTATTAAAGTGGTATTGTTCCAGTTGATCATATCCGGCTGTTTGGCCTACTGGAACAGGATTCACCTCAACCCAGAACGTATTGATTCCTCGAGTTGAGGAAGAAGGTACATAGTAAACTGTATCAAGAAGTTCTGCCCCAGCCAATAGGGAATCTTGCCTGGCATAGTCAATTTCAACTCGGTTATTATTCTCATCAATCACCCAATAATGGACCAACAAACTGTCCATATCAAATTCACTAATGTTTCGAATAGCTGTTGCAAACATCATTGATTCACCGTCAGCCAGAGAGTCACCACTCCAGGAAAAATGAATACTTGGGTCCAATGCTGCCTCTGGCACTCCATCAAACAATACCTGCCAGCGTTTTAATTGTGGTGGGGTTTGAATAACAGAATCATCCTTTAGCGTTGCAGCTAGCCTCAAACGCGGGTACTGAGATGCATCTATTGTATTTGCCAAGTCTGGAATGTCCGTTACCCAATCTTCAAGCCCGGACAACACCGTATCTTGAACACCGCCTGGAGTAACACCGATAACGCTTACATCAAACTCATCCAAAGTTGGCTGTTCTTGAGATTGCATCCGAAAATGTAGTGAACCCCAATCCGAAGTTGGTCCTATTAATGATGTTGCTATCCTTCCTTCATTGTAGCATCCGGAAAGCTCAACCGCCAGAGAGATAATATCATTGGTATCGGAACCTGCAATTTCTATAACTGAAGATGGATCTCCTTTCTTACAAAAGAAAATGTATGGTTCATAAGAAATAGTATCAATTCCTGTTGCTCCAAGATTTTGAAATGGCTGTAACCAAATTGGGTTGAATGTGCTAAAATCCACATGACGCCAGGTTACGACAAACACATAATGGCTGTCTGGAATAACATTGTCAATAAAGTTAGCCATGGCATCAAGGGAATCAGCAAAACCGGTTCCAAATTGAAACCAATTCTCCGGCCTTGAACGGCATGGTTCAAGCTGACCATAATGCCCATGTGCTGCCTGAACAACTCCATTTAAGTCAGTACCAGCAGTTTTCCAAGGTGCCAAAGTACATGGATCCAACACCCCAATTAATATTTGAGGAAAGGTTATTGGCCAACCTGCACATCCGCTATACTCCATTAGGCCGTTGTCTATGTAATAGTTGACACTGGCCGCCTCTGCTGGTGAAGCTAAAGCATCTGGATTGCCAAAATTATGAACGGTCAGTGTTTTTAACAATGGAACAAAATCAAACTCCCGATTCGTCCTGTTATGCTCTAATGAAGTGAAATGCTCATTCTTTTTCTGCAAAAAATGAGCTTGGCCCCAGCCATACTTATCGATGATATATTGAAAAGAACTCTCTCTCCACATATACTCTCCGTGTGTAACAGAATCAATACTTGCACGCCAAAAATACACCGTGCTATCGGGCATGTTCATCAATAACTTCGGACTCCATTCAACAACCCCTCCTCCTTGAAAAGTGGTTGTAAATTGCTTTGATGAGCTATTGAATAGATCAGTAGTATCAACCTCCAACCGGTAGGTCATGGAAGGTGCAAAAGCATTACCAGTAGATGCCTTGAGGGTTACTCCCTGATCAGGAACCACAGCAAATTCATAGGGGTAAACAGGAATAATATCCGGAGAGATAATAAGAGGCTGAATGCAAACATCATTATTCAACTCACTTTCCTCTTCAACCGCAGCAGTATTATCGAGCGAAACACAAATGTTATTTATACCAACTGCATTCACCGGATCTATCGGTAATCGAATTGAAATAAACTCATCGAAATAAACTGGGGGATGAACCAATACAACTAACGAATCCTGTATTCCATTTGGCAGAACATGGCTTACCTCCACAATAAAGCTGTCAACAAATGCCCGTCCGAGGTTTGAAACTTTGATCTTAAGATCGAACGAATCTAAAAGGGTTGTAAGATTACCCGGTATCGTAAATACTTCTGGAACCGATGTTTTCAGATCTGGCAACGTAGCGGAGGTTATCACCAAACTAGGGTCACCATGCAGCGTATTTCCCAAATTATGTATCGTTGTAACTGGATTGGAGAGCTGAGAATTCTCGTATATAGTATGTCGCATCACCTCTCCAATAGACCTACCGTATTTATCTTGCGATAGATTCTGATACCACTTACTAAAATAGTTGTTCAGGTAGAACCTCTTGCCCGGCCCAGTTGTAGCAATAAAACCTAAAGCTCCCCCATCCGGTTCCAACACCCAACTCTCAGACATTGACCCTACGCCAGAAGGCTGATGGATGTCCCCAGCAAAACAAGAAAGCCCAAGCATCACTGGATACTTTCCATTACTATTTTCAAATGTAGACGGGTGATCGATGGAAACGTCAAAACCCACACTTGATCCATGACCGAAAAAAGTCACCAATTGAACTCCATTATTTATCAGGTTTTCAATTGAATCTACTTGAGTAATTTGAAATGGTTCGGAGGTTGTCTTTTGAAAAGTTTGAACATTGCCACCAATTAAAGTATCCTCGAAAAACCCTTTGTACGAATCGAGCATATTTCGAATCGAAGTTGCTTCTGCTTCAGAACTTCCACCCGAAAAATGTAGTCCCTTCTTTTTCCACAATTCGTATCCAGTATTCTCATACTCAATTACTTTTTGAAGATAAGAACTAACTTGATTAGGAGAAGTTGCAGCCAACCTTCCAACGGCTATACCAGGCTCCTCTGTACCATTATTGGTTAAGTACGCGGTAAACCAATTGTCAGTAGGTGGTTCTCCGTAAGAGGGCACTAAGCATTGAGTTGATAATTCTGGATTCTTTCGAATACTCGAAATTCCAAGGGACTTTCCAACAAGGAAAATGTGCCTAGGGTTTGCCAAATTAGCCAACGCCCATTGCGAAAATTTTCTTATCCCTAACGGGTTTTTTGGCACCCCAAACCCAAATTGCGCGTACAATTCTTCCACATCTAATGCAATTGCAGGTTGGCCAGTAGATGTTCTATAGGTTGCATATGCCTCTATTTCATCGTAGAACTTTCGATGACCTATCACAAAGTATTCCGTAGAAGAGTCTAGGTTGTTTAAGTCTGAAAAATATGCTGTAGTATTTTTTCCTGCTGGCTCAAGCACGCCAACTTTATGCTGGCTACCTGCATTGCCTTCAATTAATACACATCTTTTATCCAGTCCATTATCAGGTATAATCACCGCTAAATTGGCACCGACTTGCACAGCGGGGATTCTCTTGTGTTGAGTCAGGTCATAGACTACCGGTGCAACGTAAGATTCTGCGATAATATTGAGCCTACTCTTAGCCTGAGTCGGGTAATTAGGATTATTATTAACGATAAAATTATTCCCGTTGAAGCCAGTTAAGAACGGGGTAATTGGATATTTAACTTTCACGTAGGCAACCAGAGCCCTGTACCCATAATTAACCGGGTCGGTATCAGGAACCTCAAATACAAACTGAGTACTATCTGAGGAAAGCGATGCAGTGGGCCGAGTAAAATTCAACTTTACAACATCAAAGCCTTCCAAGGAGGTATCGACTGCAATACCCGCAAATGATATCCTTAAATTCTTATGGTCATCCGAAAGACCGACCAATGAAATTTCAATTTCCGCATCGGGACCTGCTTCATACTTATACCTCGTATTTGGGTACCAAAATTCATCAATAAAATTGGCATCGAAATAATATCCATAATGACCTTCTCCTCCAGTATATCCAGGCGTTTCGAGACCAGAAACGGGTGGAAATCTTTGACCCCGGTACATAGGCCAATCAAGATATTTATGCAGCTCTTTAACACTTTCCCTAATAATGTATGGTGTTGCTGAATATTGATCAATATCAACATCCGTTTCAATCTCCATACGTGCGTTAATGAGGCTATTATTCCAAGTTAGATAGTAATTGATGCTATCATTTATCTCACTATAGTATGGATTCCCATTGTCTGTAGGGTCCAGGAACAACTCGTTCTCAATAAAGCCATCATTGCCTTTTACGTATAGCTCAATCCGATCACCCGGATCAAAACTACCATCGCTCTCTCCTTCAATAAAAATATGCTGTTCTTCTCCTCGGTTGAATATTTGAATATTCCTTGGGTCTATGCCTGAAATTGAAAAACCCTGATTGCTTAAGGTTTGGGCTAGAGTGTCATATGTAATATTTACAACCCGTCCCTCGCTTACGATGAATTTGAAGTAAGGCTGGGAATAATCGACCCATTCGTTTCCGAATGGCTGAGCAAGGCCCGACAAATTTGTCAGAAGGAAGATGCTCAGTAAAAGTCTTTTCATTCGCAATTACATTTTTCCAAAACCAAAATTGAGGCTGAAAACGTGACTAAACAATGCTACACTTTGATCACCAATATCAGTGAAAGCATAGTCAATACTTAGGCCTCTAATGCCAATGGACCCCAATTTAAATGCTGGTGCTGTAAATCCAACGCCAATATTTGGCTGCCAAGTATAAATCTTGTTTCCTTCAACATCATCTGTATGTTGCTGAATGTTTCCAAATCCGCACCGAACGTGCACCCAATCACTGTAACTAACCTCAATTCCAATATGAGGGTCCAAGCTAATTGGATCACCAGGCAACAGAACGGACCGCTTTCCATCGAAAGTCAAGTCCATATTCAACTCTGGATAAATAGAGAACTTCTTTGGTAATTCGAACTCGTATCCGACTCCAATTAGAATTTTTGGCAAGGTCACTTCCAGGGAATTGTCAGGAATTTCATTGCCTGTCTGGGCCCAAACCTCTTTTGTTTCTTCATCCAACGTAAAATCCCATGCATTGAATGTGGATGTGAGGTCCCTTCCCATCACAGCGAATTTCCATTTCTTGAAATGGTACTGAGCTCCAACATCCAAACCGAATCCCCAAGCATGTGCAAAGTCTCCAACCTTTCGGTAAACCACTTTTGCATTGGCTCCATAAGTAAATCCCTCAACACCAGGTAACCTGCGGGAATAGGTTAACAAGAAGGCATAGTCGGCAGCGCTAAATGAAGTGATTCGGTCGTAATCAATCTGTCCGTTGGCATCTATCAATTGTGTCGTATTTGGGATGTCATCTACACCAAATCGAATGAAGGTTAATCCAGCAGTACTCAATGAGTCAATCCTCATTGCAAAGCCTGCGTAATCGTACTTCGCGATACCCGCGAAATACTCAGAATGCATGTAGCTGATCTGAAAGTCGTCTTCCATTCTGACCATCCCCGCAGGATTCCAATATCCAGAGAAAACATCATCAGTACTCGCAACAACGCTGTTGCCTAAACCAAGGCCGCGACCACCTACTCCTAAATTCAAGAATTCGTTGCTATACTTAGGTGCCTGAGCATTTACAACACCTTGAAATAGGCATAGGCACAGGGCCATGAGTGAAAAAAATCGTTTCAGCATCAACACGTTTTTAAAGATAGGAATTTCAGTTCGGTTCGGGGTATTCGGGGTAAATCGGTGTTGGTAACGTCCTCGGTTTCTATTAATTGTCCAAAGGTAAACTTCAATGCCGATTGTTTTAATTTTCCGAATATTAGCGAAGTGCAGAACACCGAATGAGAATCCAGACGACAGACCGCAAATTTTTTAAGAATCTGGATGCACTCCGGTTCCTTGCTTTCCTGTTTATTTTTCTCACGCACTCGTTGCAAACAGATAGCTCGGTCGTAGCCCAAAACCCCATTCAAAATTGGCTGGACGAATCGATTCTCGTTCTTGCCAAAATCGGATTTAGCTTCATGTTTGTGCTCTCTGGGTTTCTTAATACTTGGGTAATCCTCGAGGAGAAAAAACTGACTGGAAATTTCAAACCCTGGAAGTATTACATCAGGCGGGCAATAAGAATCTGGCCGGTCTATTTTCTTGTGTTGATTATCGGTTTTATAGTTATCCCAGCCATTGCCGGAGCAATGGGATTGGCGTATCAGGAAACTGGCAATCCTCTATGGTTCATATTCTTTCTTGGCAATTTTTTCATTATTGAAAATGGGTTTGCCTACTCGCCTGTTCTCACTGTGCTCTGGAGCGTTTCCGTAGAAGAACAATTCTATCTACTATGGCCGTTTCTGATGATTTTGCTTTGGAACAAGCGTTTGCTGCTTTTGGCATTTATGACGGTAATCTTCGCAATCACCACTTTTCATTATTACGATTCAGATGTAAACCTTTGGTACCATCCGTTCTTTCTTTTGGCCGACATTGTTGCCGGTGCCTTCTTCGCCTTTATGGCGTTTGATAAACGTTGGATGTATGACCGGTTAATCAAAATGCCTCGCTGGTTCAATGGTTCAAATTATCTACTGCTTGCAGTGATATTTGCGTTTTACACTCCCCTATTTAATGGTGGATTATTACCTGGCGCATTAAATCTCGTTTTCGAAAAACTCATCATCACATTCATCCTCGGATACATCATTTTTGAGCAGTGTTTTGGCCAGAACAAACTTCTGGAATTTGGAAATTCAAAGCTCTTTACCAGACTTGGGGTAATTGGCTACGGGCTTTACTGTTATCATGAAATAGCCCTACTTATTTCTCACAACCTCATTGAAATGGTTGGGTTGAAAAACGATGTGACGGCCTTAATTATCGGCAAACCAATCATTGCTTTCGCTTTACTTTGGCCCATGGCCGAATTAAGCTGGAAGTATTTTGAGAAACCATTACTCAAACTAAAACGGCACTTTTACGGTTGATTTGAAATGAAGAAGCATATTCCGAATATGATCACCAGCATGAACCTGCTTTGCGGGTGCCTTGCGGTAATTGCTGCCTTGGATCAACACTTGGTCTTAGCTGCCATTCTTGTTATTACTGGAGCCATATTCGATTTTTTCGATGGTTTCGCAGCTCGGTTGCTGAAAGTATCCTCACCAATTGGAAAGGAATTGGATTCATTGGCTGACATGGTAACATTCGGCTTGGTCCCAGGGTTAATTGTACTTCGGTATCTCGCCAATAATCATGGTGTTGATGGTTTTGAGGTGAGCTCCTTCCTCGAGCACCCAATCTTGTTTATCGCATTCATGATTCCGATTTTCTCAGCGTTGCGATTAGCTAAGTTCAATGTGGATGAGCGACAGCAATACGGATTCAGAGGAGTGCCAACTCCTGCCAGTGCCTTGTGGTTCATTTCAATTCCTTTAATTCTGAATTACATGCCTTACCATTTAGGTTGGAGTGGTGAATCCGCTTTTGTAAGCAACGGCTACCTAATCGGGTCAACGGTGATTATCTCATTGCTGATGGTTTCAGACATTCCATTATTGGCCATGAAGTTCACTTCATACGATTGGAAAAGCAATCAACCCAAGTACATCTTCTTAATAAGTTCGGTGTTGCTGTTGATAATATTGCAAGTGTTGGCCATCCCAGCCATACTATCTTTGTACCTCGTTATTTCCATTGTATCAAACCTGATCAACAAGAATAAAAATGAAGTTCAAAGCTGAGATTGACGTTATGCCATTAAAGGAATTGCTTGACCCACAAGGAAAAGCCGTAACAGCCAGCATGAAAAACCTTGGATTAGCCGAAATCGGAAACGTTCGAATCGGCAAGCATATCTCTCTTGAAGTTGAGGCTTCTAACGAGGATGATGCAAAAGGAAAAGTTGAAAAAGCTTGCAAGGATTTACTCACCAATCAAATTATGGAGAGCTACGAATATGTGCTCACTGAGGTATAATCACCTCAACTCAAAATTCTTTCCGAGGTAAACGCGTCTAACTTGCTCATCGTTGGCAAGGTCTTCTGCGGAACCTGCCTTTAGAATATCTCCTTCAAACAGTAAGTAGGATCGGTCCGTGATTCTTAGCGTTTCGTGAACGTTGTGATCGGTTATTAGAATACCGATGTTCTTCTTTTTCAACTTGAAAACAATCTCCTGAATATCTTCCACCGCAATTGGATCTACTCCTGCAAAAGGCTCATCAAGCAGGATGAATTTTGGATCCACTGCTAAAGCTCGAGCAATCTCTGTTCTTCTTCGCTCACCTCCACTCAATAGGTCACCCCTATTCTTTCGAACGTGGTTTAATCCGAACTCCTCAAGTAGAGATTCCAATTTATCTTTACGAACTTGCTTGGAAAGCTTGGTCATTTCCAAAACCGCCATGATATTGTCTTCAACACTCAGTTTTCGAAATATCGATGCCTCTTGCGCCAAGTAACCAATTCCAAGCTGAGCCCGCTTGTACATGGGCATGGTGGTTATGTCCTCATCATCTAAATAGACCTTGCCTTGATTAGGCCTGATCAACCCAACAACTATATAAAATGAAGTGGTTTTCCCTGCTCCATTTGGCCCAAGCAAACCAACAATTTCGCCCTGCCCGACTTCAAAAGAGACGCCCTTAACAACCGTTCGGCTGCCGTACTTCTTAACTATGTTTTCAGCTCTTAGAATCATTAGAATCGAACTGCAAATCGTGTTCGTACTCCCCAACCTCTTAATCCGCCTAACTGCGAAACATCTGGGTTATCAAGGTATGTCAATCGCTTAACCACGTCAATACTGATCAATTTGAAAATGTTCTCGATACCGAAACTCACTTCCATATAAGGCAATTTATCTAATGTGTGCGTTACGGTTTTGTACACCTCGTAATTGTCCTCTTCGTACAAAGTCCTTTTCGGGAATTCAAATATCCGCTCTGAATCCACATCCGGGTTATTCGGATTATTGGATTTTGAAACTCCACCATACACCGCTCTGAATCCAACGGTGGTTCGCCATTTCAATTTCTTAAATAGCGGAATATTATTCAAGATAGCACCATTAAAATGGTGATCATAGAACATTGAAACGTACTTATCACTAACAAACTCAAACAGATTCATCAAGTTGAATGCACTTGGATCAAAGAAGAAAGTCTGATTTCCTTTATGCACAAACAGCAACGGAAATGGAACTTCGCCCACGATGTATCCACCACTAATATCCATGTCTCCAAACCCAATTGGGTTCATGTAGAAACGCTTGAAAATATTGGCGCTAATCTTATGGTGATCGTACTTGGCAGCAAGAAAATTATCTCCTAGGCTGTAAGTATAGGATAGAGTATAAATAGGGTACTTGTTCTTTATCGGAACCCGTTTTGCCCTGCCTTCATAATATCTCACATTAGGAGAATAACGTACCCAAGCGGTAATGTCATTTGAATTAATTCCGTTCAATTCAGCACTTCCATCTTTTGGTTGAAAACGCAATGCACCAGCCGGTACATTTCGCATGTGCTCCAAATCAACTCCAATTGCAGAGCCGTTCCACTCCTTGGTCCACTTTACCCTGTAGGTATCGTGGTATAACATCAAGTCAGCAATTCCTCTTCTAAAAGAAACAAACACATTATCGAAAGTCGCAATCCGTATGGACGCCCCAGGGGCACGAATGTCGCGTTGCCATTCTACATCAATTTGATGGTAGGGTCGCTGACTAAAAAAGTACGTTGCGGCAAATCCGCCTTTAAATCGCCTTCCAACATTTTTATCTTTCCAGCCATAGGCGACATAGGCATCCAATGCCACCTTCTTGCTGAACTTCTTGTTGGTTCTAATTGAGAATCGATTTCGAATTCCTTCCACATCATTAAAGCTGAATAAAGAATACAACGGACCAATGTCAAACTTGCCAACTGAGTAGTAACCCGAAATCAACAAGAACATCACGTTCATGGCACGCTTAAAGGCCGGTAATTCCTTCAAATCTTTGGTCATCGTATAAACGCCTTTCTCGTGCTCGTTTAGCGTTTCATGTCGCTGTGCAACCCAGAAAGAATCGGTTTCCGCTTCCGGATTAATTACAGAGACAAAATTCGAACTCCAATTGACAATAGAATCTGGCGGTGGAACGTTTACCGTCATGTCTTTATACGAAATGGTCTTCTTTCCGTACATCCCCATTTTCTGATTCAGGAAATTGTAATCGATTGTTAATTGATCACGTTCTAGCTGCCAACCTTTGTCCTCCGTGTACCCAAAGTCTTGATCAATTTCGAGGGCACTCACAAAGTTTATGTTCGCGTTACGCGTGATTCCCATCTTAATCTTCTTCACGGCATAACTGGAATCTAGCGCGATAAACATATCCCCTCTAAATGCTACATCGGCACTATTTCGAGGTTGAAACGCAAGTTTGATGTACGGGGCATTGTCAATCTCAACCGTATCCAGAATGAAGAATTTGTAAACGTTGGGTGCAATGTTTCCAATCGGGCTTTTGAACTGCTTTTCCATCAACATGATGGTATTCTCATACACGTCAATATCCTGATAGATTTTTTCCAAGAAGTAGTTCAATCCTTCTTCGTCCATAAAATCCTCAAAGCCTACGGTTTTTAAGCCATACTGAATCTCCTTTTTGCCCTTTGGGCTCTTACGGTAATACACCGTTGATTTCTTCTCCCTCAGATATAGAGGGAGATACGGCTTGCCATTGATTTCCGATGTGTCGACATAATTCCACATGAAACCGAACTTCTTGAAAGCCTTCTTATTCATGAAGTCCTCGGTAATGTTGTTCAGATCAAGTTGGAGTTTCTCGTACTTGTCGTAGCTGTAGTAATCAAAGCCAGATGGTCGGTTTTTGTCCTTGTTGGCTATCACTCTTTTAATCAGCGTAACAGCCGGGTTTTCCTTGTTTTTGTATCGCCCTTTTGCAGTAACGGTAACCTCATCAACCTGTATCGATTTAGGTTCTAATTCAAAATTAACAGTCTGATTCCCACCAATATCTACATGTTTTTCAATGAGGTTATACCCCATAAAAGACGCTGATATCTTACCCGATGCCCACTTGGAATCAAGATTATACTTTCCCTTGAAATCGGTGGTTGTTCCGATGTTCTTACCTACAAAAGCGATGTTCACAAAAGGGAGTGGCTCCTTTGTCCGTGAGTCAATTACAACTCCTTTTACCTTGGTGTTTTGTTGAGCTGAAACGATTGAAGGGAGACTCCAAAACCCAGCTAAAATCAACAACACAACTATCTGACGCACAAAACTCATCAACTCAGTTTAGGGGTGAATTTTTGATGAAAACAAATATCGCAATTCAACAATAACGATGCCTGTTCTGCCGCATTACATATGCACAGCATTTACGACTCCTTTTCTTGGCGTTTCAACACAAAGGCAGATACCCAAATACTCACTTCGTAAAGCCCCATTAAAGGGAAGAAAATCAGCACCTGACTACTTACATCTGGAGGAGTAATAACGGCAGATAATATGAGAACAACTACCACCGCATGCCTTCTATATGTTCGAAGGAAACTAGGCGTGACTATACCAATCTTGGTAAGGAAATAAACCAGAATCGGCATTTCAAATACAACCCCACAAGCAAGCACCAGAGTACTTATCAAAGAGAAATATGAGTTCAGATCTATCTGATTTCTCACATCCTCACTTACGTTGTAATTGCCAAGAAAATTAATCGACAAAGGGGCAATAATGTAGTACCCAAATAACACTCCAGTCAGAAAAAGAAAGGATGTAAAAAACACCATTCCCCTTGCACTTTTTCGCTCTACGCTGTACAATCCAGGCTTAATAAAAGACCAGACTTCGTAGATCACATAAGGAAATGCACAGACCAGTCCGGCAATGATGCTAACCACAATATGCGTAGTGAACTGCCCGGCCATACTTATGTTGATCAGGTCAAAATGTAAATCCCCGATGCACAGCTCCGGAATCGTGAATCGATCTGCCAATTTGCACAACATTCGATACGTCCAAAAGTCGGAGTGTTTCGGCCCAAGAAGCACGGTATCAAATATGAACCCTTTGAAAATGAAAGCCAGAATAGCAAACACCATTATGCTAGAAATGGCTCGGACCAAATGCCACCGAAGTGCCTCAAGATGCTCCAAAAAGGACATCTCGCTTTGCTCCGTTTCATTATCATCCGATTGCTCATTCATGATCCGGCAAAGGTAGTTGGCTAGGCGATCCTATCAAGAGTTTCGATAAGACGAATACCGATTAGTTTGGTCAAGAGAAAAGCAGGGTTAATTCACGTTTTTTTCTTTCTGGTCATTACCAGTTTTGCTGAGAAAATGAAGGTTTTAAGCCAATCAATTATTAATTGGTTTGGCATCAACGAGCGTTCATGATTATTAATAATGAGATGCTTCGTTCCTCAGCGAAACAAATGGAAAACAGGTCAGCATCTATTTGTTCCGCTGAGGAACTAAGCGTCTCGGAATCTAGCAACAATGCCATTAAGTGCGGCTCTTACCGATTCTAGTTTTTCAAGTAGACTTCTTTGCGAATAAGGGAAAGAAGAAATAAAAAAGCCGCTCTGAAAAATCAGAGCGGCTTTGAATTCAATATTGATAATATCAGTAATAGTGCAATCTTCTTACACCAGTAACATACTTCGAAAGACGCATTACCTGCCGAGTATAACCATACTCATTGTCGTACCAAGCATAGATTACAACGTTTCTTCCATCGTTAGAAACGATGGTCGCATTGCTGTCATAGATTGATGCACAGCTGTCTCCAACAATATCGGATGACACTAATTCGTGAGAAGTAGCGTACCGAATCTGCTCAACCAGCTTTCCGTTCAATGCGGCATTCTTCATAGCGGCATTCACATCCTCAACCGTCACTTCTTTTCCAAGCGTTAGGTTAAGAATCGCCAAAGATCCGTCTGGAGTTGGTACCCGAACTGCATTGGCAGTCAACTTGCCATCCAAAACTGGAATCACCTTAGAAACCGCCTTTCCAGCACCTGTTTCGGTGATCACCATATTCAATGCTGCAGAACGACCTCTTCTATACTTCTTGTGGAAGTTGTCCAACAAGTTCTGGTCATTCGTGTACGCGTGAATCGTTTCGATATGCCCTTTTTCCACTCCAAATGTTTCTTCCATAACGGCCAAAACCGGAGAAATCGCATTCGTTGTACAAGAAGCTGCCGACCAGATATCGTGATCCGCAGGATTGAACATCTTATGGTTTACACCATGAACGATGTTCGGGATATTTCCTTTTCCAGGAGCAGTTAGCATCACTTTGCTAACTCCTTTCGATTTTAAGTGAAGTCCTAGCTCTTCTTCGTCTCTCCAAACTCCAGTGTTGTCAATCACCAACGCATCGTTGATCCCATATTGGGTGTAATCGATGGTGGATGGATCGTTAGAGGAAATCATATTCACCTTATGACCGTTGATAATCAATGCTTCGTTCTCAACATCAACCGTTACAGTTCCCGGGAATGGCCCATGAACAGAATCCGTTCTTAAAAGATCGGCTCTCTTTCTGATGTCCAATTCAGAGTTTGATCGAGATACGATTGCACGCAATCTCAATTGATCTCCTTTTGCAGATTGAGCAATCAGCTCTCTTGCAGCCAATCGACCGATTCTACCAAATCCGTAAAGAATTACGTCTCTCGGCTCAGAACCGGGTCTTCCATCATTGATGAAGCTGCCAATCTTTCCATTTAGGAATCCAGCTACTTCACATTTTCCTTCTTCAATCCACTCATGAGTTAATTTCCCAAGGTCGATTTTTGCAGGAGCAAGATCCATTGCAAGGATTCCTTCGGCAATTGCCAACGTATCTGCAACGGTGATTTGCTTACCCACCATTTCTCTTGCGTAATCGTGGTGACCAAGAATTTCGCTCACGCTTCGATCATGCAATTGCTGACGGAACATAATCAGTTCCACTGCGCTATCAAATCGAAGTGATCCGATAATGGACATTAGTTTGATGGCTGATCGCTCCTGATCGATCCAGCTACCTAATTCAGACTCGAACCCTTGGGCCGCTGCTGTCATTTCTGAACTCATTGTTCTAAATGTTTATTGGTTGAAAAGGTTTAAAAAGGAAAAAGGCCATGTTTCCATAGCCTTTTTGTTGTTGTCTTATCCCAAGTATGCTTTAAGCAGCTTACTTCTGGAAGTGTGTCGAAGCCTTCGAATGGCTTTCTCCTTGATCTGTCTAACTCGCTCTCGTGTCAAATCGAATTTCGCTCCAATCTCTTCCAAGGTTAGTCCGTGATTCATTCCAATTCCGAAGAACAACTTCACCACATCTCGCTCTCTTTCCGTCAAAGTTGAAAGTGATCTTTCAATCTCCTTCTGAAGAGACTCGTTCATCAACGTGCTATCCGCTCTTGGAGAATCGTGATTCACCAAAACATCAATCAAACTGTTGTCTTCTCCTTGTACAAAAGGAGCATCCATTGATACGTGACGACCTGCAACGCGCATGGTATCAGCCACTTTTGTCTCTGGAATATCAAGCACTTCTGCTAATTCCTCAGCAGACGGCTCACGCTCAAACTTCTGCTCTAATGCAGAAAACGCCTTATTGATTTTGTTCAATGATCCAACCTGATTCAAAGGCAGACGTACAATTCTTGATTGCTCGGCCAATGCCTGAAGAATAGACTGACGAATCCACCATACTGCGTATGAAATGAATTTGAAACCTCTTGTTTCATCAAATCGCTGTGCAGCCTTGATCAATCCAAGGTTTCCTTCGTTGATAAGGTCAGGAAGACTCAACCCTTGATTCTGGTATTGCTTAGAAACAGAAACC
>JBLFWJ010000046.1:0-19167 GCA_047611425.1 Bacteroidia bacterium
CGAACCTTGCTGCGTGCTTCGCTGACGAAGGAAGCGTCTCACTATTTGAATTTAGAACGAGTTTATTTTTCGTTTTTCTAACGAATAGAGCTTAGTGGCAGCTTTACGGACTATCATTAAAGTCAAATGTTAAACGTGTTTCGTCAACCAGGTTGCTTTAATGGTTAGCTCACAACTTCTCAGATTCCACTAAATCTTTTGCGGGGTGACCGAACTCATTGTAATACCAACGGTGAGAGGCTTTGCCCTGTTTTATATACAGAATTGTAGGAAAATTTCCAGAAGTAATTCTGAATGAAACCCCGGGCTCAGGAGCATTCTGAACAGAAATGTCAACATCCCCAATTTGACTCTTAACTAATTGAATTTCTGAAGAATCAATCGCAAAAAGGAAAATGGCCACTTCTAATTCTGGTTTCCGGATTTTCATGGTGATTAAGTCATCAATCATGTTGTGGCAATAATCACAACCGGTTAATGCTAGGCATGCTAATCCTTCGAAGTTGGGACGTGTTTCTTCGAAGTATCGTTCAAATGGTTCGGCATCCGGGTCTTCGGTTAAATGACTGCCGTATTTATTCCAATCAACCTTGAAAGGTTTGTTCTTAAATAAATAAAGTCCTGTCCCTGAGCCAACTACCACTATAAAGATCAGGACTCTTAAGATCGGTTTAAGCGCAAAGTTGCGTGAAATTCCAAAAGCCAAGGCTATGAGAACTGATAGGAAAGTAATCCGCGGGAAGAGGTGACCAACAAACCAAGATGTGCTTGATGATTCAATTAGATAATCCTCCATCGAACTGGTGCCGACCAGTAAAAGTGTTGCTACGATTAGCAAAGCGGAAACGAAATATTTCATGCTAAAAGCAAGTTTTTGAAAACAAAAAAGGTCCACCATATGGTGGACCTTTAAAATCGTTGGAGTGATTATTAGTCACAAGTTCCAGATCCAGTAGAAACTACTAGTGCCTTGTAGTCAGCCCAAGAAATTCCAGCTACATCTGTGTAATCAGATTCACAAACTTTAACTTCAGAAACTGTACAGCAATCGCTGCTACAAGAAGTTAGAGACATTGTTCCGATTGCGAAAACTGCTATTGCAAAATACTTTTTCATAATAAGTTAGTTTAATGGTTATTGTTATCGGCCACAAGTATAAGTGATTTGTTGAAATGACTACCTGCGTGTTTCAACTTATTTTCAACTACGCGACTCTATCTACCGAATCTCTATGGATGATTTCAAAGTTATTGTAAAACATATTAGTTGCTTTGTACAACCGGAATTCTCGAGTCATTAAATCATCTTTGAAAAAAAGCCTTCCTTTTGGTCTTATTGTCTGTTTTGCCATGGCTAGCTGTAACCCTTGCTGTGATTGTTCAACCGTTACAGGTTTGGATGATGAGATTTGCAAAAGCGAGGCAAGTATCAGCATTGGTGTGATATCTAACGGGAGCAGTGTAAAAGCCAGCTTGGAGGCACAAGGCTGCAATTGCTGATTATTTGTTTACCTACGACTTATCTGTGTATTGGTTGATGACTTGATTTAAGTCGTCAACTAGTTTGTGCATAGAAAATTGAACCGTTTCGCTTTTCAATTCTAGATGGACAGAATTGTCTTCGGTGAACACCAGCCACTTATTTTCAATCCAAGGATTGTGGATTGCACGATTTCGAAGTTGCTTATACAGGTTTACTTTTTGATGAACCTCCAGATACCTGGCAGGTAATTTAGCCAGGGTCAGTTCAAACCTTTTTCTGGATTGATTTTTTGCTCCGGTAGGTTTTCCGTCCAAGATGCTTCCAAACCATTCCATTCCCAGAACCAGCGATGTGAGTGCCTGATGATCGTAACCGCTGTTAAGTAGTTCTCTAGCCTGAGTTACACAAATACGCTGTATTTCAACTAAGACCTGATCTGTGCTTGGCTTACTTGACAAGGATTACCATTACTTTGGTGTGTTGCCAAAACGCGTCTGGATCATCAACAACTAGGCTGTCTATACTCTCATCGCCAAAGAATTCGAACGTATGAGAAGGATGGCTGGAAACCAATGTCGCTTTTTTAGATTCAATTGGAAACGCCATGTCTTTAAGAATGTTGACTTGAGTGAAATGCTCAAGGCTAGCATCTTCTGATATGATTGGAATCCGACCCATCCCTAAAAATCCTCCTTGTTTTTTAATAATGTTCTTTTCGGTGAGTTCTTTAGAGGTTCCAACGATGTAATAACCTTTCTGAATCTCAGCTTCCTTTTCTTCTAAGATTTCTTCTTTTTGACGTATAACCTCCAGCTTCTTAGTGTTTTCCATTGCAAGTTGATCCAGGTCTGCCATCATGTTATCGATGACTATATCTGCTCGAGCCAATTCATCTTTCAATTTGGCAATCTCGCCATCTTTTAATTTGATTCGTTTTTTAAGCGACTTGATGGTTCTTGCCAGTTCTGCATTATAAATCGAGCTGCCTTCCAATTCCTTATCCAAACGGTCGAGCATTCTCTTGTTCTCCTGCATCTTATCATATATGAGTAAGATGTCTTCAACAATCATTCCTTCCCTCGCACTTGGATTCTCCACATCTTCGATAGCCATTGCGGTAATAATATTTTCCTTTTGCTTAATGCTATCAAGGTTGTCTTGAATAGAATTCATTGCACTTAGGAATGCGCTGATTTCGATATTTTTCTGATCTCCTATTAATGCCAACTCAGCATTTTGTGCTTCAAGTTCTTTTTCACGCCCATTACAGGATACCAATATGGTAAGAGGTAGGGCAAAGAGAAGTAAGTGTTTTACAGACATCATGTGATTTGGTGCTTTAATGTGATCGAAAATATTTTTCGGCTTGCTCTGCGATCTATCTATTTTTGAGACATGGCAAATCTACACCACCCAATATTAATATTACTTGCATTTCTGTTGTATGGAAATGTAACTGCTGTTGCACAAGGTGCGATAGGATTCTCTCTGAACGAGAAAATGGAGGAATCTGTTGCAAATAAGTTTCGCATAGTTGTCTATTTAAATGAAAAGGCGAATCTGGGACTTTTGGAAAGTGAGCTCAAACAAAACCAAGTCCCTGTTAAAAATAGACCGCTTTTGGTGAAGCAGGCATTACTCGAGGTCGCTTTAGCAAGCCAACAAAACTTGCTAGCCGCTGTGGAATCGGAATTTGGTGCTTCATCTTTGACTCATTCTGATATTCAAAAACTCTGGATCAACAATTGTCTTGTAATGTGGGCCAACGAGGAAATGATTGAATTCATCGCGTACCAGCCTTCAGTCGAATTAGTAGATCTTAATGTAGCTAGAAAGATTAGATTACTTGACCCACCAAAGCGCAGTAATTCTGTTAGCAATAGAACTCCCGGAGCTGCAGAACCTGGCTTGATTTCAATTGGAGCCAATTTATTGTGGGACATGGGCTACACGGGTAAAAATCGAATCAGCTATTCAATTGATACTGGTGTTTGGCCAGATCATCCCGCAATTGACAATCAATTCATGGCTAATTACGTTCCATTAAACATGGCTTGGTTTGGATACGATAGCGAACTACCTATGGATAAATCGAGTGACCATGGAACGCATACAATTGGTACGGCACTAGGTTTAGATGAGATCACAAATGACACCATCGGTGTTGCTTTCAACGCATATTACATTGCGACTGACCCAGTAGCTACCAGCTTAGCTACAGTGAAACCACTCACTGATTTCATGTTTGCATTTGAATGGGCGTTCGACCCTGATGGAGATCCGTCCACTACCTCCGACATTCCTGATGTTATCAATAATTCTTGGGGATATGATGTTCCTACAGACGATGAATTGTGCGAAAGCTATGCGTCTGAAATGTTTACCGCTATTCAGGCGGCCGGAATTGCCAATGTAATGTCCGCGGGTAATTCAGGTCCTGGACCAATGACAATTGGTATACCGCACCACATAAGCACTGGTCTGGTTAATACATTTAGTGTTGGGGCAGTTGATGCGCATGATGCAGCTCTTCCAATTGCTGGTTTTTCTAGTCGAGGTCCAACGATTTGCGATGCAACAGGATCTTTGGAAATAAAGCCTGAAGTGGTAGCACCAGGCGTTGCAGTTCGTTCTGCTATTCGAAATGGAGAATACGAAGAGTACCAAGGAACTTCAATGGCATCGCCACACGTAACAGGTTCGGTTCTACTTCTTCGAGAGGCTTTTCCAAATGTTAGTGGAGAAGAAATTCTTCTTGCTCTATATAATTCGGCAATGGACTTGGGAGAGATTGGTGAAGACAATAATTATGGAAACGGAATGATCAATGTGCTTTCAGCATTCAATTTACTGGCATTGACCCACACACCAACACCGCCAAATAGTAGCACACTCGATATTGCCATAACGGATATTGTAATTCCGGAAGCTGATCTTCAATGTGGACAAAACCTTATGCCACAGGTTCAACTAACCAATCTTGGTTCTGATATTATTACGGAGGCCATAATTAAATACTCGATCGTTGGCGAAGCCGAACACACATTCAACTGGACAGGAACGCTGGCTGGTGGAATGTCTGAGAATGTTGTTTTGGACGCAATTACGATTGGCAGTTACGGTACGGTCGAATTGTGGGCTAAGAGTAGCATCAGCGTAGCTCCGTTGGAGTCGGATCCAATTAATAATAGCTGGGTGAAGCGAATAAATGTTCGCCCCGAATCATCTTTCCCGTTTTACGAAAACTTTGAGGATGGAGGATTATTCGATGATACTTGGATGGTGAGAAATGAAGACGCCAAAATTACTTGGGATACAATTGTTGCTGGCGGCCTCAATTGGAATCAATATTCCGTGTTTATGAATTTTAGGCAATACAATCCTAAAGCAGGGCAGAATGATGAGCTTATTTCGCCATTGATTCCTTTACCAGGTTCTACTGCTCATCTCAAATTTGACATGAGTTACTCCTTTGTGCATTCCAGTTTTGCCGATTCATTGGAAGTATTAATTAGTTCGGATTGTGGCTCTACCTGGAGCAGCATTTATATGAATGGAGGCGAAGAACTAGCCTTGGACGATTCTATTACCGATGGTGACAATAATTTTATTCCATCCGAAGAGCATCATTGGAGAACTGAAACCGTAGAACTGAATGGTTATGAAGGTGATGACATTCTTCTCAATTTTAAGAGCAGTAATTACAGAGGTAGCTACCTCATTTTGGATAACATTAGGGTTTTTGTTTCTCAGGATCCTGCTGGGATTACAGAAGGAAATGATGTCAACCTGAATGTCTACCCTAACCCCGCAAACACAGGTTTCTACCTGAATTCAGACCTCACTTTCAATTCCCATGTTAGCGTGATGGATTTGACTGGGCGAATCGTTAAATCGATAGGAGCTTTATCGATTTCTTCAACTTCAACATACATTGATATTTCAGACTTAATATCGGGAACCTATTTAATCAACGTTGATAATGAGCTTAATAAGGTGGTACGGCCTTTGGTAATTGCTAGATGATCTTCGTTCTTTACGATTCTTCAACAAAAACAATATTTACAATATGAAATTGAGTCATTTATTATTAGCCGTTTTCGCTTTTCCATTCCTTTCACAAGCACAAGTTATCGGAGGTATGAACCTCAAGCTTGAAACAATGTGGGACAAGGAGAAATATGAGGATATTGCTTATAAAGGCGAAGGCATGGTTGACAACGACAAGTACAAGAAAGATCCTGAGATCTACTTGTGGGTGTCTATGGCGTGGTATGAAATCTCGCAAATCAATGATCCTAAAATGATGGAGGAGTATCCGAAAGCGCTTAGCTATGGCTATAAGTGGGCAGCTAAATTCCGAAAGAAGGATAAGGACGGAGCCATGTATGAGGACAACAAGGATTATTTCGAGGACTTGAAAAAGGCAGGAGTGATGAGCGCTGCCGAATTTGAAGATGATCCAAAGAAATTGAGAAAGGCAACAGGCATTTATAAATACATGGTTCGTGCAGTGCCAGATGATTTTAACGCACTATATAAGAAAGGGGTGTTGGAGTTTCGTGCAAGGAATGAGGCAGAAGGAGAGCGATCAATCAATAATGCAATGAAAGGACTTGCCGCGGCATATGCCAACAAACGTTACCGACCAAGTAAGGCTACTGCAGGCGTTTTAGAAGATAGCATGCTCGAATTTTCAGATATGATGGTTGAGAAATCTCTGAAAGACTCAGCGGTAAAAGTTCTGAACTGGGCAGCTCTGTGGTTCCCAGATTCAGAAAAAGTTAAAGCTAAAATAGGAGGGGAGGCACCTGCTGAATAAACCTATTTCTTTGGAGCTGAAAGCTCCACCCAATATTCCGAACCCTGTCTAGGCTCAATAGAGTTAAGGCAGGGTTTGATGTTTATCGAATCGAAATTCGGTTTGAAAATCCCTCTATACATTTCTTCGTTACCACCCCAAGGCGGACCTTTTTCTTCCAATGGATGGTTGAACATAACTCCAACCAATTTGCCGTTAAGACCAAGCAGGTCCCGCATTTTATCAGCATGATTCAATCTTAAGGAAGGCGGCAAAGCACAGAAAAAGGTTTGCTCAAATATCAAGTCGTACTCGCCTTGGTGCTTGAAAAAGTCGCAATGAATTAAGTGGTCAGAAGGAAAGTCAGGCACCCTTGACTTAAAAAGGGCTATCGCATTCTCAGCTATGTCCAACACGTAAACGTTTTCAAAGCCTTGTTGGTGCAAGTATTCAGCTTCGTAAGCGTTTCCGGCCCCAGGGATCAATATCCGAATTGACTTGTCTGTTAAAGAATCAATGTACTCTTTGATTGGCGTTGACGGATATCCGATATCCCAGCCGGTTTTACCCTCTTCGTATCGCTTGTTCCAGAAATCAGCAGAAAATTCCGCTGGATCAATTTCCATTCAGAATGATTGGCAATCCGTCACCTCCACCTCCAATAACGATGATCTTACTATTTGGCGATGTAGCCAATTTTTCTGTTGCCAGAATTCCTTTCTCTCTAAGAATCTTGTCAGTTAAACTGGCACTCAAAATTAAGTTGGCAGCAGCCTTTCCTTCAGCGTCAATTCTTCTTCTTTCTGCCTCCTTCTTTTCCTGTTCAATCAGGTAAGAATATTTCTGAGCTTCCTGATCGGCCGACAACTTTTCCTCAATAGATTTCTGAATGGCAGTAGGCAATTTAATCGATCTAAATAGAAGTGCTTTTAATTCTATATGGTTGTCAGCCAGAATTTTACGTGTATTGTCTTCAATTAAAGTTTCAATCTCTTGACGTTTGGTAGAGTACATTTCTTCAGGAGTGTATTGACCAACAGTTCTTCTCACCGCAGACCTCAATTCCGGTCTAACTAAATTGGAAACATAGTCGGTTCTAAATGCCTGATAGAGGTATCCAACGCTACCCGGAATAAGCCGAAATCTAAGAGAGACATCGATGCTAATTGCCAGTCCATCTTGAGAAAGCACATCCATGGTTTCCTCAATCTGCTGTTCGGCAATTTCGAACTTGATTACATCATTCCAGGGTGCCACAAGATTTAATCCTTCGGTTAACACGTGCTCAGTATCCAGACCACTCGTGTACTTTTTAAAAACCACACCTCTCTCTGTAGGTTGAAGAATCACAAATGTGTTCTTAGCAAAAAGAAATATGGAAAGAATAACTACCCCTGCTATCACATAGCCTCGTAGTTTTTTAGGGTCGAATTCTGGTTGCTTGTATTCAAATTGGGCCATGGTCTTTGTATTTGCGGCAAACCTACGAATAAGGACACGCAATGTTCATGATGAACCACGCCTTTTTAGGAATGTTGGAAATCTTATTCAAAATCTAAGAAATCTCGAAAGAAGAAATGTAGATTCGCAAGTTGATTTTTTGAGACGTTCTAATAGAAATCCCAGACATCCGTTTGCTCATTAATAATTCATTGTTGATGGTTAAAAAGAACCTTTATCTGGTTTATTCTTGTGCAAAACCAAGTTAAAATGTGGTCGCGAACCTTAAAATTGTAACACGCGTAAATTGATCCTATATCACGTTAAACTTTACTGAAAGTGTTGAATCCAGAAGAAGCAATTAAGAAGAAACTGTACGGTTATCAGGCTCGGGCCATGGGTCAGATTTTTGATAAACTGGATTCAGTCCCGAGTGATTACAATTTGCTTTTTCAGCTTCCTACTGGAGGTGGAAAAACAGTAATTTTTTCTGAGATTGCCCGTAGATACATTCTTGAAACCAAGAAAAAAGTACTGATTCTTACACACAGGATTGAGCTGTGTGCCCAGACTTCCAGAATGTTGATAGAGTTTGGGGTTAACAATAAAGTGATCAACAGTGAGGTAAAAGAAATAGAAGATCAAGACCAACATACCTGCTATGTTGCCATGGTTGAGACGTTGAACAACCGCTTCAATCATGACGGCCTAGAATTGAAGGATGTTGGGCTCGTAATTATTGATGAAGCCCATTACAACTCTTTCACCAAACTATTTAAGCACTTTTCAGAGTGCAACATCCTTGGTGTTACGGCTACTCCTTTAAGTTCAAACATCAACTTACCGATGAATGAATTTTACGGTGAATTGATTGTTGGTGAGTCTATTCCGAATTTGGTGAATGAGGGCTTTTTGGCAAAGGCCACCACGTTTAGCTATAACGTAAGCTTGTCATCTTTAAGAGTTGGGATAAATGGCGATTATACCGTTGGTTCATCCGAACAGTTGTATACCGACTTAATGATGCAGGACAAGCTGCTAAACGCATATCGGGAAAGAAGTCTTGGAAAGAAAACGTTGATTTTCAATAACGGTATCAACACCAGCAAGTACGTATATGAGAATTTTGTCAATGCCGGATTTGAGATTCGTCATTTGGATAACACGCATTCTTCAAAAGAGCGAAAGGAAATTTTAGATTGGTTTAAGAATAAACCGGATGCCATACTTACCTCTGTAAGTATTCTGACCACCGGATTTGATGAACCAACAGTTGATACAATCATTCTGAATAGAGCAACTAGATCTTTGACACTCTATTATCAGATGATTGGTCGGGGGTCTCGCATACTTGGAACAAAGAAGAATTTCAACATAATTGACCTTGGAAATAACTTGGCCCGCTTTGGCCTATGGAATTCAGAGTTAGATTGGAAAGATATTTTTAAAAATCCTGAATTACACTTGGCCAATATCCGTACTGACACGGAGATAGAGAGACATCAGGTGTATAGAATGCCAGATGATTTAAAGCTTAAATTCCCAAATACTGCGAAGTTGGAATTTGACATGGAGCTGGCTTACAATAGTGCTTTGGATACAGGGCAACGACCAAAGATTGCCATTGAACAATGCCTTTCACATCATGTAGATATGTGTCTTAAAAACAGCGAGGAACTGGATGATGCGCTTTCGTTGGCACGGTTACTTGAAGACGATATCAAGTTCCGCTTGCGGAAATATTCATACTGCATTTGTAAAAGCACCAAGAATTATCTCGCTTGGTTGGAAGATGACTACACCATTAAACTCAAGAGAACGATAAACACAGAGTTTAGATTGATTGCATTGAGCCAAGTGGAATAATTACTTGGAAGAAAAAGCTTCGACCTCTTTTAAGTCTTTGGCAACTTTCTGAATCCATTCTGCCTGCACCTTCGCATTCAGCCCGTGTTTGGTCTGTTTGTCGTACCGCTCTTGGTAATCATGTAACTCCTTAAAATTGGAATTATAGATGCCCTGAACTTTGCCGGACCCTTTGCCACACGGGTCTTTCAAGTCAGATAGCTTCTTTCGGAGTTTTCGGGCAAACAGTTCAGTCGCATCAAAATGCAGCTGTTCATGCGCCAATAAAGCCTTACTTTCTGTGGTGCGAGTCCACGATTCCTTCTTCTTGAAATGACAGGAAACCATCACCCTTGGTTCTGGCCCATTGCATTCGAACTCAACACCGATTCCGGCTGTGGTCAGCGCCTTTAGACCATTCGGCCCGTTATCTCGTTTCTTAACGAAGTCACCCCAGGTTAGTCTGCGTTCTGCTTGCCATGGAATCAAATCTTTGTCTTGAGCAAAACTTGTTAAGCCAAAACATATAAATAGGAGGATGGTTATGAATCGTATCATCGAAGTGAATTTACCTTTGCGTTATCCAAAACAACACCAAAAAATGTCAAATGTTATAAGTGCTGTAATCTCTGGTTCAAATGACCGGAAAATGCCTTTGGATCTTCATTTACCTGAAGAGAAAAATGCCCCGTTGGTGATTATGGTTCATGGCTTTAAAGGCTTTAAGGATTGGGGTCATTTCCCGCTTGTTGGAGATGCATTTGCTGCAGCGGGTTTTGCGTTTTTGAGATTCAACTTTTCACACAACGGTACCACTCCTGAAAGCCCTTCAGATTTTGTGGATCTTGAAGCTTTTGCTGAGAACAACTTGATCAAGGAACTGGACGATGTTCAAATTATTTTGGATGCATTGCGAGATGCTGGCCTGTTTTCCGAAGCATCGATTGACCTGAGTAATACTTTCATAATTGGCCATAGTCGAGGTGGAGGTATTGCTTTGATTAGTTCTGCTGAAGATGATAGGATTAAGGGATTATCAACGTGGGCTGCGGTGAATCATTATGATCGAGAGGGATTTCCTTTAGATGTTTGGGAAAAGCATGGTAAGATTCTTATTCCAAATGCAAGAACAGGGCAGGAGATGCCCATGAACTGGCAGTTTGTAGAGGTTATGAAAGCCAACATGAATCGGCTAAGTATCAAATTACAAAGCGAGAAAGTGAATGTGCCGACCCTCGTTATTCATGGAACCGAGGATCCAACTGTTCCATATTCCGAAGGCAAGGAAATGGCTGGATGGAATGATTCCTTTGAATTATTTACGGTTGATCAGGCAGACCACAGCTTTGGTGGCAAACATCCTTTGGTAGAAGAAACTTTAAGCAAGCATATGCAAGTTGTGGTTGATGCGACTATTCGGCATTTTAAGTCTCTAATTCCGTAAATCGTATTCTGTAATCCGTCCGACTTTTTTAAATCGAACGCATACTTCAGACGAGGTGAAAGTTGAAATGGCATTTTTGCCGCACAATTAAAACATCTCTATGAAAAAAGTCTACCTAGTATTTGCTTCAATTGTATCGTCCTCTTTAGCTTTTGCTCAACAGCCCAATAACCCTGGTTTCGAAACTTGGGATAATGTTGATTCTGATGAATAAGAGCCTGCGAATTGGAGTGGAATGATGACAGGAGATTTATGCATTTTTTGTGCATTCGGAGCTTCTCAACGTGTTTTTCAAGAAGATACTGAGTTGCATGGTGGAACATACAGCGCCCGTATACAATCTATCGATGCATTTGGGGGAATTATCGTTAACGGAGCGATGACAACTGGTCAGGTAACTGCACCTTCAACAACACCTTCACAGGGATGCAATCAAACATTAACTGGTAATTCAAGCTTCAACCATCCATTCACTTACGAGCCAGATAGCTTGGTTTTTTGGGCACGGTACAACTTGACTGACGCAAATGATTCTGCTCGAGTAACATTCGTGCTGCACGATGATTATAACCTGCGTGACCCTCAGAACGCTGCATCAGTTTCTCACGTTATCGCTAGCGCACAAGCAAACTTCCAAACGGGAAATACATGGGAAAGAATTTCGGTTCCGTTTGATTATTCAGGCGTATCGACCCTGTATCGTACTTGTTGGCAACGTTTACGTCTAGCTATTTTCCGGGTGCTGGTAATGCCAACGCAACGTTGTATGTGGATGATTTAGCTTTCGTTTACAACACCGTTACATCAATTGAAGATGTTGTAGTCAACGTTAGTGTTTTTCCAAATCCTTCTTTAAACGGAAGGTTTAATGTGGATTTGAGCTCAATTAATGGTGATGTTGAGTTGGTGGTTTATAACCTGTATGGACGCATAATTCAAACTCAATATGAAATGGCTGGAAGCCTTGTGTCTTTCGATATCGAAGCAAAAGCAGGTATGTACTTGTTAAGTGTGAATACTGGGCCGACTACAAAACTCATCAAGATTATCAAGCGCTAGCCTGAACGGTTTTTTCGATTCTCGGATCTAAGGAAGTTCACTCATGGTAAGTGGACTTTAGATCCGATTACGCATGTACTTTTGCGGAAAGCCATTTCATGGAGAATTTCGAAGATTTTAACCTCACATCAGCATTGCAAAATGCCTTGGCTGATAATGGTTTTGAAACCCCAACACCGATTCAATCTGGTTCCTACAAGCCAGCTCTTGCTGGTAAGGATTTAGTTGGTATTGCCCAAACGGGTACAGGAAAAACGCTTGCTTACATGCTTCCAATCCTTCAAGGATTGAAGTTTTCAAAGCAAGTAAATCCTAGGGTAGTGGTGTTGGTTCCTACGCGTGAGCTTTCTATTCAGGTGGTTGAGAACATAAACTCGCTCACCGCATTTATGGATGCTCGAGCATTAGCTATTTATGGAGGGGTGAATATCAATACCCAAAAAATAAAGGTTGATGAAGGTTGGGACATTATCGTTGCAACCCCTGGACGTTTTTATGACCTCGTTCTAGCGCGTTCAATTCAATTAAAGGATGCCAGAAAAGTGGTTATCGATGAAGTAGATGTAATGCTGGACCTAGGATTCAGACATCAATTGGTTAGCATTTTTGAGCTACTTCCAGACAGAAGGCAGAACCTAATGTATTCGGCAACCATGACCGAAGAAGTGGATGCACTAATCGATGATTTCTTCGTGCAACCGACTAGGATTTCTGTAGCTGCCAGTGGTGCCAGATTGGACAATATCTCGCAGCAGAGCTATTCAGTTCCAAACTTCTATTCGAAGGCGAACCTGCTTCGGTACTTGCTAAGTGATCGTGAGGCGTTCTCGAAAGTGATCGTTTTTGTCGCGACCAAAAAGAATGCAGACTTGCTTTTCGAATTATTGGAAGAAGCCTACGTTGAGGAAATGTGCATCATTCATTCCAACAAATCTCAGAACTATCGCGAGCGTTCCATGAATCAGTTTGATGAAGGAATGAACCGAATTCTAATCGCTACAGACGTGATGGCCAGAGGATTGGATTTTGATCAGGTATCGCATGTCATCAACATGGATACGCCAAGTTTTCCAGAGAATTACATGCACCGAATTGGCCGAACCGGAAGAGCTGAAAAGGAGGGACGGTCAATCGTTTTTTCCACACCAGCGGAGCAAGAGTATAAGGAGGCGATTGAAACGTTGATGAACTACACGATACCGGAAGTTCCTCTTCCAGAAGTTGTGGATTTATCTGAGCAGCTGTTGCCAGAAGAAAGAGATCGGCCAAAACCAGCTAGCAAAAACCGGAATACGGCTGTTGAAGACAAGAATTCTGCTTTTCATGAAAAGAGTCTGAAAAACCAAAAGGTCAACCTGGGCGGAAAGTACAGAAGGGAGATTGGCACAAAGTTTAAGAAGCCGAAGACCAAAGGGAACAAGCCAGCTAAAAGACACAGAAGATAAGTCTAGCGTTTCATGCCATTGAATATCGTTGTAGTTGAGCCTGAGATCCCTATGAATACTGGGAATATTGGCCGGTTGAGTTTAGCGACTGGTTCAAGATTACATCTGGTAAAACCGTTTGGTTTTGAGATAAGCGATAAGCGGCTTAAGAGAGCCGGTTTGGATTATTGGAAACATCTTGATGTAAAGACGTACGAATCGTACGATGAATTTCTTGCCTCAAACAAAGAGCAAAAGATGGTTTTCTTCTCAAGCCACGGCACCAAAAGTCATTGGGAAATTGAATTTACCGATAACCTCTTTTTGGTTTTCGGTAAGGAGTCTGTTGGACTACCAGTAAAGGTCTCGGAGGATAATCACGAAAAACTTTACAAGATTCCGTTGGTCAGTCCACACGTGCGTAGCTTGAATTTAGCAAACGCAGTTGCCATTGCTGTGTACGAAGGAATGCGGCAGCTTAAATAGCCGCCTGTTTGAAACTTGGTTCACTTGAATCATTAAATAAAGGCACTGTTAATTCGGAAATTGTAATTTTCGATCACTCAACTTCAACCGTTGTCTAATAAAACGCTATTAAGAGTTATTGTTCTTGCCGTGGCTTCACTGGGGCTAATGTTTATTGGGCGACATTCTGCACTCAGCGAATATTTCAGCGTAGAAGGACTTCACAAGCTTATATTGGAAGCAGGGGCCTATGGTATTGCTTTGTTCGTTGTGTTGTATGCCTTAGGAATATTGATGAATATTCCAGGTGTATTGTATCTCTTTATTGGGTTTATGGTGTATGGAGAATTCAACGGCTTTCTAATTGTGTATTTAGCCAGTTTTGTGGCCGTTTTGGTTCACTTCTTTTTTGCCCGATTCATGGCAGGAGAGGCTCTGGCAGAGATCAAGCAACCATTCATTAAAAAGCAATTGGCAAAGCTTCAAACGCATCCGATAAGAACCATCTTGGTGCTGAGGGTAATCTTCTATGTTTCACCACCAGTTAATTATGCATTGGCACTTTCTGCTGTCAGAACCAGAGACTTTATACTTGGGTCAATCGTGTCTTTACCGGTCAGCATTTCCGTTTACTACTTTCTGGTCATGTTTGCCAAAGACCTTTGGGTCAGGTGGATATCGTAACTATGACTTAGGAACTTTACAGTATATCCCAAGAATTCCTTTCTGGAAAAAACAATATTTGATTTAGAATTAATTCGGCAACTTTAAACGCTTCAGCAAAATGGTACATACTATGAAAAGAACATTCTCTCTGGCATTTACAATGCTGTCTATTCTATTGTTCTCCAATCCTATGCTTGCACAGCAAGCAACGCTTTCCGCAGGTGGTGATGCAACGGGTCCTGGTGGCTCAGCGAGCTTCTCTATCGGTCAGGTAGCGTATCAGCACGTTTCTGATTTAGGAGGTTCGGTAAATGAAGGAGTTCAGCATGCCTTAACGGGCGACTGTATTCAGCCAATTGTCGTTAGTCTTGGGTTTACTAATGTTAGCCATCATGGAACTACGATAAACTGGGTTGGACAGCCAGTTCTCAATAGCGGGAAGTTTGTAATTCGATACCATGTGTTTGGCGATAGCCCAAATTTCAGCTACAAAGTGGTACCAAATGGCTTCGCAACCAGCGCATACATTAATGGGTTAGACCCCGCCACTCGATATGTATTCAGAGTAGGAACGAAGTGTCCAGGTAACGTTTTCGCGACCTTCTCCGATACGGCTTCTGTAGTCACCAAAGCGTATTGCGCTCCACCAACAGGTATGGCTGCAGCTCCATCGTTTTTCTCAGCAACCTTGAGTTGGGATGATGTAGGTGCAGATTCGTACAAGTTGAAATATCGTGAGGTAGGTGGAACTTGGGATTATAGAAATACGGCTTTAACGTCTGTTGATCTTACAGGTCTTTCAGCTGGTAATCAGTATGAATGGAAAGTGAGGTCTATCTGCACGTCTGGCATGCGACCTTATGTGAATATGCAACAGTTTAATACACCTGCAGGGAGATTGGCGGCCAGCGGTTCTGGAATCAATAAATTCAATGTTTATCCAAACCCCACGCATGATAACCTAACCGTGGCTATCTCATCCGATATTGATCAAGCAATGAATCTAGAGCTGACTGACCTTAGCGGCCGTATTGTAGGGCAGGAGCTTGTACAGGCCAATGCTGGAGGAGTACTTACAACCTTGAATTTAGCAAACCTTGTATCGGGTATTTACTTCGTTCGGGTTCTAAGTGCAAATGGTTCAATTCTCCATACTGAGAAGATTAGTAGGTACTAAGACTAAGTATTTCAAAAATGACTAAGGGAGCTTTTGCTCCCTTTTTTTTGTCCTGGAGTTGAATCCAATGTAGATGGATGTTCTTTTCAGCGGGAATATTAAGCGACACGGCTTATTCACCGTAGCCCTTCGTTTAGTCCTTAGTCGTTGTCTTTATCAAGTTGATGTGCCGACTGTTTCTTTACTCGCTAAATCCCTACCTATTCTTTGATAGTGTTTGAAAGAAGGCCGATGTATTCGGATTCTAGACTAAATAAAAAGCCCTGTGGTCTAACCACAGGGCTTTTTCAATTCAATAACTAAGTTCGGTTAGCGCTTAATAAAACGCTTGGTAATCTTTCCTGTTTGATTTTCAACAGAAACGAAGTAAACCCCATCAGGCAAGAAAGTCGTATTCATTTTTACCTTGTCCGCCTCACTTATCATTGTGCTGAGTTCTTTACCCAGCATATTGGAAATAGTGATTTGAGAGCCTTTTTCAATTCCTGGAATCAATACGTTTAGTTCGTTAGAAACAGGATTAGGATACAAAACAAATCCGGCTTTTTTATTTTCTTCAATACTAACTGTTATTGCGTTTGGCTCTCCAGGTGTGCTGCTTACAAGCGAAAAATCTACGCTATTGTCATCCGTATCAACTCCGTTAGGTAGGCGTGATAAACTGACCATAAAATCATCATTATTGTCAGACATGTTGGTGGGTACACCAGTGCCTTCAGTTATGAATGGAACATCACCTTCGTAGCTCAACCCGTCTAAGGGCACTGATTCTACCACATCAAATAACAAGATTGCATCTGGCGATCCGTTTTGAACGATATCTGAGGTATCAGGCAACATGAAATCGCAGTTTGGAACGTTACCTCCAGCTCCGCAGACAACATAATAATCACCTGCAGCAACCATTGCGGAAGGAAAGAAGATAGTGTCGTAGGACATTGATGTAGCACCATTAACCAATACCAAAATTGAGGTGTTAATGTTTTGGGCGGTTGTGCCAAAATTGTAAATCTCAATAAACTCAGCAGTATCAGAGCTTTGTTGGTCGTAATCAACTTCGTTAATAATGAATGTTGAGGCCAAGCCCGGTGGAGGTGGTGGCTGGGCTATAGCTGCTATTGAAAGCAGTGATACAAGTATGAAGAGAGGTAAAAAGTGTTTCATATTCCAATAATTGTTTGCGCTAAGATAACGGAGATAGTTTAAAGAAGCTCGATCGATTTAACTTTTAGTTACTCTTAACAAAGACTCAATCTTCGCCTAAGAATGGGTATCGATAATCTGTAGGTGTTACAAATGTTTCCTTAATCGTTCTTGGAGAAACCCATCGAAGTAGGTTTATCATTGATCCCGCCTTATCGTTGGTGCCAGATCCTCTTGCTCCACCAAATGGTTGTTGTCCAACAACTGCTCCAGTTGGTTTGTCGTTAATGTAGAAGTTTCCGGCTGCATTCACCAGCTTCTTCATTGATGATTCGATTGCATATCGATCTTGAGAAATGATTGATCCCGTCAAGGCGTACATAGATGTCTTGTCCAGGATGTCCAGTGTCTCCTCAAACTTCTCGTCCTCGTAAACATAAACCGTAATCACTGGCCCAAATAACTCCTCACACATTGTAACGTAGTCTGGAGACTTGGCTACAATTAGAGTCGACTCGATGAAGTATCCTTTCGATTTATCGTATCCTCCACCACATAGAATTTCTTGTCCGTCTGCTTTAGCTCGGTCTAAGTAGCTCGCTAGTTTGTCGAATGACTTTTCGTCAATTACTGCATTCACATAATTCGTAAAGTCTTCTGTGCCACCCATTTTAAAGCTGGCTACATCTGCTTTTACGTATCCTGCAACTTCGTTCCACATGCTCTTAGGAACATAGGCTCTAGAAGCGGCCGAACACTTCTGACCTTGGAATTCGAAAGCTCCACGAGTAATTGCTGTTGCAACCGCTTTTGGATGAGCAGAAGGATGAACCATGATGAAATCCTTTCCGCCTGTTTCTCCCACGATTCGTGGATAAGACTTGTACTTATGAATGTTCTCACCGATTGTCTTCCAGATGTTCTGGAAAACGCCTGTGGATCCTGTAAAGTGGATTCCAGCAAAATCTTTATGGTTGAAAATAACATCACCAGCAACGGGGCCTCTTACATAAATCAAGTTGATTACTCCATCAGGAAGTCCAGCTTCCTTAAAGATCTCCATCAACACATTTGCAGAATAAACCTGTGTATCGGCTGGTTTCCATACAACCGTGTTGCCCATCATTGCACAAGATGTAGGTAGGTTCCCGGCAATAGCCGTGAAATTGAATGGCGTTAATGCGAAGATGAATCCTTCCAATGGTCGCTGTTCCAATCGGTTCCAAACTCCTGGACTCGATTGTGGCTGCTGAGCGTAAATCTCAGTCATGTATTGAACATTGAATCGTAGGAAGTCAGCCAATTCACATGCAGCATCAATTTCCGCTTGAAATGCATTCTTGCTTTGAGCGAGCATTGTAGCTGCGTTCAATTTCATTCTATAAGGTCCAGAAACAAGTTCTGCAGCCTTCAAGAAGATAGCTGCTCTGTGTTCCCAACCCATGTTTGACCAAGCCTCTTTTGCCGACAATGCCGCATCAATTGCCTGCTGAACATGTCCAGCATCACCACGATGAAAATGTCCCAACGTATGTTGATGGTCATGTGGAGGAGCCATTCGCACAGTATTACCAGTTCTAATCTCTTCTGAACCAACGTACATAGGCACATCGATTTCCTTGGATCTCAGGTCAGCCACGGCCGCTTGAAGTTCTTTTCTATCTGCTGAGTTTGGTGCATAGCTTCTTACCACTTCGTTGGTAACAGCAGGCACTTTGTAAATTCCTTTTGGCATGATGATCTGTTTTTAGAGGCCGCGAATTTAGCGTGCTTTCGCAGAATAGCGAATGAAAATATAGGAATGTCTGACTGTTTTTACACCAGACTTTAGGGCACAAAAAAGGGGCAAGCTACTCATGTCGCACCGCTCAACCACCTACCCTTGCTACATTCCTGTCCTGGGGGATTCAGTAGGAGCTGGTCGCATAAGACTTACCCCACGGCAAAGATAGGTTAAACGGATTCCAATTTGCAACGAAAATCTTGTTGGTTTTTTGAATGCCTTCAAATGCTGTTTGATCTTTGATCATTCCCTACTTTCGCGACCTAAATTTCATCTTAATGCAAAACCCCATTTATAACGAGGCAGGAAAAGCTGGACTGATCATGGGATTGGTGACCATCGTGATTACAACTATCGCGTATGCCATCGACTATACCATAATGGCCAACATGTCCTATGGCTTTGGCATCATGGCCCTGCTCTTGGCAATGATTATCT
>JBLFWJ010000047.1:0-18571 GCA_047611425.1 Bacteroidia bacterium
TCGAATTGGAGGATGTGACGTTGGATGTCATTGGTGTGATGTTAAAGAAAGCTGGAATGCAGCGCTTCATCCGCTTACAGACATTCGAGAGGTCATATCGAGGGCAGCTTCCTTTCCTGCAAGAACGGTTGTTTTAACCGGTGGCGAACCAACCGGATATCAACTTTCTAGAATTACCGAACGTTTAGCTGAAGAAGGGTTTTCGATTCATTTAGAAACGGCTGGTTCCTATGATTTGACGGGGTCATTTGATTGGATCTGTCTTTCACCAAAGAAGACGGTACCACCTTTGCCTGCAATATATCCTAAAGCTAATGAGTTGAAGGTTATTGTATACAATCAGAACGACCTATTATGGGCGGAAAAACAGGCAGAATCTGTCAGTTCTTCGTGTCTCCTATACCTTCAACCAGAATGGGGGAAACGGGACGAGATTATGCCCATGATTATCGATTTTGTGAAGGAACATCCGAAGTGGAAGGTATCCCTTCAATCCCATAAATACATGCGCATACCTTGAGATTCAATCTTCTAAATATTGTATTTGTTGTATTGACTTTACTTGTTGGAAGTGAGGCCATGGCTCAGAAGTATTCCACTCGTTCAAAAAAAGCTATCAAGCATTTTGAGGCGGGCGACAAGGCTTTTAACGCAATGCGAATGGAAGATGCAAAAGCATCCTATCAAAAGGCAGCCGAGATTGATCCAAAATTCATCAATGCCCATATTATGTTAGGCGATGTTTATGAGGAGATGAAAGACCTTGAGAGTGCGGTAGCATGTTATGAAACCGTTAACAAGATTGATGATGATTACTATCGATCTAGCTTAATGATTCAAGCTGAATTAGAGTTGAAACTCGGACGATATGCAGATGCCCATTTGCACTTAACCAAGTTTATGGCTAAAAAAGGATTAGATCCTCGGGCATTGAAAAAAGCAGAACAATTGATGATTACTGCGTCTTATGGAAAAGAAGGAGTGAAGAATCCTGTTCCATTTGATCCAATCAATCTTGGGGAGAATATCAATAGTTCGGATTACGAATATTTCCCATCTCTTACAGTTGATGGCCAAACCTTGATTTATACTCGCAACAGACGAGTTGGTCCTGTCGGTTTTCAAGAGGATTTCTATTTATCTAAATTGAAAAACGGAGAATGGTTACCATCCATAAACCTCGGTCCACCGGTTAATACAACTAGTAACGAAGGGGCACAGGCTATTTCAGTTGATGGACAACACTTGTTCTTTACTGGTTGCAACAGGAAAAATGGCGAAGGAAGTTGCGACATTTATTACTCAAAAAAAGAAGGCGGTAAGTGGTCCGCAGCCGAAAACATCGGACCACCGGTCAATTCCTCCAAATGGGAATCTCAACCTTCCTTTTCTTCTGATGGAAGAACGCTTTACTTCAGCAGCAACCGACCAGGAGGTCATGGGAAAAGTGACTTATGGTATAGTAAGCTCACCCCTGAAGGAAGATGGACACCACCGGTGAACTTGGGTGATGTAATCAATACCTCTGGGTATGAGGAATCACCATACATCCACCCCGACAATCGAACGCTTTATTTTGCAAGTACGGGGCACCCTGGCTATGGCCAAAAGGACATATTCTATACAAAGAAAGATGAATTAGGAAATTGGAGTGCTCCGAAAAACCTTGGTTATCCTATCAATACTTGGGAAGAAGAAATCGGACTTATAGTTGATGCCGTTGGACGCAACGCATATTTCTCCTCCGGAAGAGACGGTGGGCATGGGAAATTGGATATTCTGTCATTCGAACTTTATGATGATGCTCGTCCAATTCCGGTTACATACATGAAAGGGATTGTGAAAAATGCGGTTAACAATCGCCCAATAAAGGCAAGTTTCGAGCTAATTGATCTCGAAACTAAGGAAGTTGTTGCACGGTCATTTTCTGACGCAACGGACGGGGGTTTTATGGTTTGTTTGCCGGTCAATCGGGATTATGCCTTGAATGTATCAAAGGATGGGTTCCTATTTCATTCAGAGCATTTTGAATTGACGGACATGGCTAACTCTAAGAAGCCATTTATCAAAAATGTGGATTTGAATCCTATCAAATACGGAGAGTCGGTCATTTTGAGAAACATTTTTTTCGAAACCGCTTCATTCCAATTGTTGCCAACATCGTCTGCCGAATTGGATAAGCTGGTTGGTTTCCTTGGTAAGAATGTGAGTATGAATATTGAAATTGGTGGACACACCGATGACGTTGGCAAAGACTCAGATAATCAAGTGCTTTCCGATAAGCGATCAGAATCTGTAAAACAGTACTTGGTTGACCATGGAATTCACCCAACCAGATTGTCGCACAAAGGATATGGAGAAACGAAACCTGTAGCCGATAACTCGACAGAAGAAGGCCGAGCGCTAAACCGTAGAACCGAGTTCACTGTATTAGAATGAACCGAATAGTTGTCCTTCTTGTTGTCTTGATCTCAGGACTTTCTTCTTCAGCACAAGATTCGCTTGTCCATTCAATTTTCCTAATTGGTGATGCGGGAAAAGACAGCGCGACAACTGAAAATTTGCGGGCACTGGAATTCGAAATCTCTAGATTTCCGCAAAGCACTGTACTTTTTTTAGGAGACAATATTTACCATGATGGTTTATCCGGGAAAGATGGATCAGAAAAACGACTCCGGCAGGAAAAGAAAATCTTAACCCAGATAAATGCGGTCGTTGGTCATACGGGGAAAGTATATTTCATACCTGGGAATCATGATTGGAAAGCTGGACGCTGGAAAGGATTGGAAACCATGCAGCGGCAAGCAGAATTCGTTACAACTGAGCTTGGAAAAGGGGAGTCAATCAAGAATGAAAGACTCTTTCTGCCTTCTACCGGATTGCCCGGACCAGAAGTTGAGTCTCTCGGGGATGGCTTGAAGATGATTGCCATCGACACGCAATGGTGGTTGCACTCTCAGTTTTTTCATAAGGTAAACCGACCTAAAAGCTTGAATAGAAAGGAGACGCAAAATCTGTTTTTCAAGAGATTGGATAGTTTGATGAACGTGATGCAATTGGCAGGCGATCAAATAATAATTGCAGCGCATCATCCGCTTTTTTCGAATGGTCATCATGGTTCACCAAAAGAACCATTGCGGTTTCTGATCAACTACACGCCATTTCAGATATTTGGATTAATGGGGGTGAATCGCATCCTTGTGCAAGACATACCTCAGCCTAGGTATAAAAGGATGAAGAAAAAACTGCTCAGAGTTTTGGAAAATTACCCCGGAGTGATTTTCGTTTCAGGGCATGAGCACAATTTGCAATACCATACCTATGGAGATGATCATTTTCTGATCAGCGGATCAGGAAGTAAAGTGAGTGAGTTGGTTGGTGATCGATATCCTGCGAAGTTCATGGAAGACCGATATCACGGTTTCATGCGGCTTGATATCCACCTAGACGGCAGGCGCGTTTGCTATGTCTATAATGGTGATCAGGGAATTATTGAAGAGGTGTTGAAACTAGATTGAGCTGTTAATTTTTAACAAACGCTCGTCCAGCTGTTTCTCCTCCTATTGAAATGTGGAGATAATATAATCCTGACTTCAGGCCATCAAGATCAATGCTATTGACCTGATTTTGTTTTAGAGACCTATCGGATAAAACTTGTCTACCTGCAGAATCTATTACTCTAATCATACCTTGTTCTCCTTTGTTTTCGGTTGATTGAAGTGTGATATTTAGAAAGTCTTGAGTTGGGTTAGGGTAATAAGAAAACACCATATTACCGGATTCAATATCCTCAACTCCGGTTACGCAGTCCACGGAAATTCCATCTGCATTACTATCTGTTTTAACCAATTGAATATTAGATGGTCCATTACCGTGGGTAGTAGAGTTGGCTACCAAAAAACCACCGTCAGCCGCCACAATCATATCTCCAACAACCTCCTCTGTGAAGGCAATGCAAGAGTAGATTTTGGCCCATGAAAACTGACAATTGTCGTTGGTTCTCATCAGCATGAAATCATTCATGTCGACCCAAAACCCTTGCGTAAACCCTGCAGTTATGTAGCCATTGTCAGTCGTGGGATGAATAACGTATGGAATTTCATCAAACATACCGCCACCGTAGTTTGTCTGAACGCTGGAATGAATTGAATCGCCATCAGCAGTTAATCTATAAACAGCCATATCACTATTGCCGTTGCTACCAGGGTCGCTGTGGTCTTCTCCGGTCCAAATAAGGTCTCCAATTGCGGTCTCGTCAATAGAATGGCCGATATCATCTCTGAAGCCACCAAAGTGTTTGTCCCAAAGATGATTTCCATTTTGGTCCACTTTAACCAAGTAAGCATCCTTCATTCCGTATGTGTTGGTTTCTGTATATCCAATTGCTACGAAGCCACCATCCATAGTAGGTACGACACTATGAAATTCATCATCGTCTGGGCCACCAAAAGTTCGCGTCCATAAAGTATCCCCGTCTGAATCTGTTCGAATCAAATAAGCATCCGAGCCACCATTGCCAAAGCTGAATGTTTTTCCAGCAACGATAAACCCGTCATCGCTCGTTTTCTTAACCTGATTGGCAATGTCCCAAGAATCACCGCCATAAAACTTCATCCACAACTCATCTCCGTTGTTGTTTGTTCTGATAAGGAAGATGTCGTAATCATTTGGTCGGTTTCCATCGGAATATCCGCAAATTCCTAAATCCCCATTATCCATCAACGCTAGATTCTGACCGTTGTCTACTTGATCGGTTCCGTAGTATTTCATCCACTTCCATCCACCCAATGAATCAACTCGGAATAAGAATGCCTGAGCGTTGGTCTGATCTTGGAGAGAACCACTAGTTCCAGAAACTATGTAATCACCATTTATATCCTGAACCACACCGTGCACATACTCGTAGCTCGGTAATTCGAACGCAATATTGAACTGAACTTGAGACAAAGCACTAGTCCAAAGGTTGAATAGTAAGAATGATATAAAAACTATTCTGCTCATTAGAAATGGAATTCCATTGTTAGGTAACCTCCTTGGCCTGTGGCAATAGCGGGAACGATCAACCCTTCTAAATTATTGGTTCCGATTTTAATAGAAGCGACATTGGCAAACCTTTTACCAATTTCGAGACCTACGTTCCAAGAGCCATAACCGCCCCAAGCAAATGCTGGTTGTACTGTAAATTTCTTCGGTAGACTGAATGTTGCTCCGACATAAATCAATGGAAAGAATGGAGCGAATCGATATTTAATACCACCGAAAACGATGTATTTCCCATTTGCTAGTTTGTGTTCCGTTCTCGCATGAATTGAAAATGGTAATGTTGCGGAGTATGCTCCTGAATCATTCTTCATTCCAAAAAGAGAAGTCAATGAATCTGGGCTAAGACCACTGAATGGTTCGCTATTGGTTGAAAATAAGTCGAGCTCTAATCCCTCAAATCTTGACATAGTATCTAAAGAAATTTCTTTACCAGCATTGGACATAAACACCGCACCCATATCCGCTAATTCGAGACTGAGTGTGTGTTTCCGTCTTACTAGTTGAAGAAGTAGGTCTGCGCTTACGCCATATCCGTTAGAACCGAAATACCTTCCATCGGACATCCCATTGCTCTGAACGGTTCCATCAAGTGAAAGATCTAGGTATTCTCCAAATTCTTGAGTGAATAGGGATGCCTTGTCGAATCTAGCTGACGCATGTTTTTGCGCCAATAGAAAATTCACTCCAAGAGCAACTCTAAAATGGCCCGTGTTGAGGGAAAAATCTTTGATGACCGCAGCTCCGAATTTCTTGTAATCGTAAAAGTTGAAGGTGAGGCCTGACATGTCTGCCGTTTTATCAGCAAATTGGGCATTACCAAACATGGCAAGGTCGTATGCGTCTTTAGTAAACTTTGCATTTGCGTGCAATGTTGCTCCAGCATTTATTCCCCAGCCCCAACCGGATGTTACCGAATCGGGTAGATGTCGATAGTATAAGCCATAGTTTAATTGGCCACCTACAATACCAGAAGAACCCACGGCAACAGATTGCTTTTGGCGCAGTTCACGCTCCAAGAATTGGCCGGTGTAAATGTCACGAGTGAATTTTACGCTCAATGCATTCGAGGCAGCTTGCGCATTTCCATATAGCCCGATGGTATGACCACTTACGGATCCAGATAAAAAAGGACTTAGCTGTTGCGCAGAAGCATTGACTCCTAATCCGATAATAAGGAAGAATAGAATCGATCTCAAGGCTTGAATGTGAAGTTGAAGTTTCCGACAAGCTTTATGTCGAGCGAATAATCCTCATAAAATCCGATTAAGTCTGGCTGGCTAACTGTGCTGAATCCCATTCTAATAATGACGTGGCGCGTTTCTGGCATTAATTCCATTTTAGATTCTGGCAGATCGATGGTAATCCTTGATTCAACAGCTTCCTCTACTTTTCCTTCTGAGGTTAGCTCTGGAGCCAAGATTTGAGCCGGAAAAAGGAGCGTATCAAGCAACGCAAAGTTGCTATCAAGCATAATCAATTGAGGTTCACCAATAAGCGGAAACCCGTTGTTTACAATCATCGTCAAGGTTCCATAGTTGATGCTTTCAACTGTGCTTCCTTGTCCAAGGTCCCAGGCTAATGTGTCTTGCAGCACAACATTATCTGCTCTGACTCTCATTGGGATATCAACTTTTATTTTTGCTTTGAATGGACTGTCAAAATAGAAAAAGTCGTTTCCGGCACTTACGTTTCCGAGCGGATTTAGGCTCATGTCGAAGGAGAAATCCAATTGGTCCGGTAGATTCTCAATAAATGCTTTTACGTTTGAATTGTCATTATTCAATTGGTAATCAAGGGTAACCGCGGATATTCCTTCTGGCGTTCCATCCAAGTCCTGCGCCCGAGCCATCATAATTGCGTCTCCAATTATTGCATGCGATAGAACAACGTTGTTGCCAGTTCTTGTGTTGATTCCATTCAATTCATTCAACTGAAAAATACCATCCATTCCAACTCCATTAACCACGGTAAGGCCGACAGTTGCCGAGTCTAGGAATAAGCTTCCTTCAACGATGTTCTGCATTCCTTGAAGGGTAGTTGTATCGTTTTCTGTTGTAACGCTTTCTTGACCAAAATATCCTAGTCCGTAATCAAGGGTTATCTCAGAAAATGTGTACTCAAGATCGAATATTTGGCTGTTGGCTGAGACAGTAATAGTTGCCCCGTCTGGATCCGTTGTTACAGAATAATTAGAAACTAGCTGGTTGGCGGAAGCTCCTGTGGGTCCGGAAAGGTCGAACGTGTAACCGGCTAAGTCAACTTCAACTTCGGTTGTTGTCGAAGCACCACCAACTTCTACCCATTCTGATACATCAAGGGTGCTTCCATTTATAGTGGCACTCTCAACCGTGTAGTCGAATCGAACCTTGGTTTCAAGTAGGTTGGTGAATTTGACAGTTAGTTTGCCTTCACGAATTTTAGCGGTTTTAATACTCTTATCACCTAATTCATAGTTCGTTATTTCCTCTACCGGAGGAATTGTGGACCCAGCTGGAAGATTGTTTAGCGCAAAAGGTAAACTCAAGGTTTGGGCAATGGTCGTATCGGGAATCTTTAAAATTGAATCGAACGAAAGAGCTAAAAGATCACGTTCTAAAAACAACCGCAGTTTGCCTTCCGAATCGCTGGTAAGGATGGTGTCGTTTAGAAGGTCTCCAAGGTTAAGAGAAGTGGTAATAACAGGAGCCAAAAGATCAACATCCCACGAGGTATTTCCGATATCCTCTTTACAGGATTGAGCCAGAAAGCACGTAAACAGTGCTATGTATCCAAGTTTATTCATTAAGAAAGTAGACGGGTAAAAGTATGAATTAAGAACAGGCGTTTCGTATAAGACACGACTGATTCGGTGGTTTCAATAGGATGTTTGGACCTGCTACATTTGAGTGGACAGTCGGTTAAGTCCTACTGGTTGTATTTCACAATTCATTTTACATGACAGAAACAAGAAGAACATTTAGCAGGGAGTTCAAGCGTGAGCGAATTTCACCGATGGGGAATTTTCAGATGGATTTAATACCCATACTTCTTACCCCAAAATTCTGAAAGCCGCTGTCTGAATTGAGCTTCTCGCGCATTGTTTCCTGGTTCGTAGATCCGTTGGCCAGAAACTTCTTTAGGTAGATATTCTTCCGCAACAAAACCATTGGGGTGATCATGTGGGTATTTATAAGCTTCCCCATATCCCAAATCTTTCATAAGCTTAGTAGGGGAGTTTCGAAGTTGCATGGGAATAGAAAGCCCTCCGGTGTTTTTAACTAATTCAATCGCCTTGTCAATCGCAAGATAACTTGCATTGCTTTTTGCACTACACGCCAAATAAACCGTGGCTTGCGAAAGAATGATTCTCGCTTCTGGGTATCCAATCACATTCACCGCTTGGAAACACTCATTGGCGATAAGGAGAGCGTTTGGATTCGCATTTCCAATGTCTTCAGAAGCAGCGATTACAAGCCTTCTGGCTATGAACAATGGGTCTTCACCTCCAGTAATCATTCTAGCTAACCAGTAAACAGCGGCATTAGGGTCACTTCCGCGAATAGACTTAATGAATGCTGAAACAATGTCGTAATGGTTTTCGCCATCCTTGTCGTAGTTGGGAATGCTCCGCTGAGCAACCTCTACAACATGATTGTCAGTAATCGGCTGGTCGCTATCAGCATACGTTCGAACTACCAGTTCTAAATTATTCAAGAGTTTTCTGCCGTCACCGCCAGAAACGCGCATTAGCGCCTTTTCCCCATGAAATTTAATAGGGTTGTCATATTCTTTCTGAAGAAGAGATATTCCTCTACTCATTAACTCCTTCAACTCTTCAAGCTCCAAGCTCTGCAGCACATAAACCTGGCATCTTGAGAGTAAGGCTGAAATAACCTCAAATGATGGATTCTCCGTTGTAGCTCCAATTAGTGTGACCAATCCCTTTTCAACTGCCCCTAAAAGAGAGTCCTGTTGAGACTTTGAGAACCGATGAATCTCATCAATAAATAGAATAGGATTACCAGAAGTAAAAAGCGATTTGTCTTGAGCTTTAGAGATAACCTCTCTAACGTCTTTTACCCCGCTGTTGATGGCGCTAAGTGCAAAAAACGGCCGGTCTAAGATTGTAGCAACAATATTAGCCAGGGTAGTTTTACCTGTGCCTGGGGGGCCCCAAAGAATCATAGAAGGAATGTGCCCAGACTCTAGTGCTCTTCTTAGAACACCTTCTTTTCCTATGATGTGAGATTGACCAACATATTGGTCGATAGAAGTTGGTCGAAGTTTTTCGGCCAATGGTATTTGAGTGCTAACTGGGCTCATTGCAAGCCCCGAAATTACTCATCGGATTTCCCCTTCTTTTTCTTTTCTGATTTTTTCTTGTCAGAGGCTTTTTGATCCTTGGTACCGGCCTGCTTTTCCTCTTTTGGACCACAGTGCATCTTTAAAAGTTCAGCCGCCTCTTCGCTCCCAATGCCGTTGGCTTTTTCAAGGGTTTTACACGCTTTAGAAGGCTTGCCATCTAGGATGATCCAGTTTGCTTTTTGAATTAGTGCATCAACGTGATTCTCATCATTCTTAAGTGCCAAGGAATTGTCTTTTTTTGCCTCTTTCACCAGCTTATTGTGATGAAGTATTGTTGCTCTTAGGACCAAGTAATCAGGGTTGTTCATATCAAGAACAATGGCGTTGTTGATGTCGACTAAGGCCAAGGCAGTGTCATTTTTTCCCAGATATGTCATCGACCTTTCATACATAGCCACATGAGATTTAGGGTCGATGCTGATGGCTTTAGAAAAGTCCGCCATGGCTACGTCAAATCGGTTTTTCCAACGATGAACTTGACCCCGGCTTATATAAACTTCAGAATAGTCCGGGATTATCTTAATCACATGAGAAAAATCTTCTATAGCCCTTCTATAATCTTTCATATCAATGTAGCAGTATGCTCTATGATTGTATGCCTTAATCAAATCGGGATTTAATTCAATCGCTCGATCATAATCCCAAACTGCACGTTCGGCTTTACCCATTTTAAAGAAGGCATTGCCCCTTGACAAGAAGGCTTCAGAGTAGTCAGCTTTTAACTCTATGGCACGGTTAAAGAACTTTATCGCCTCTTGGTATTGTCCTTTGTTGGTGCGTAGTAATGCCTGTATATAAAAGTCTTTGGAGGAAGTCTGACCTTGTGAAATAAAGGCGCTTGAAATCAGTGCAATAAAAACTAGAATTCTCATAAGAAGAAGGTTATGGAACGGGATACGCGGAGAACCAATAATTGTTCCGCTAGTTTACAGCGTTCAATTATTCATTGAAAGCAAATACTCTTTTGCCTGCTGTACGCCAAGGTCGAGAGCTTTTTCGAAGTCGGCTGTGGCCGCGGGGCGATTATTCATATTCAATTTTGCAACAGCACGATTAAAGTGGGCTCGACCGTCACTTGGATTGACAATAATTGCTTGGTCGAAATCTGCTATTGCGCCAGGCATGTCTTTTTGCTGTAATCTGATGGCGCCTCTGTTGTTGTACAATTCCGCGTCCTCAGGATTAAGCTTGATTGCCGAATTCAAATCGGCAATCGCTGCTGGTAGGGAGCCAACCACGGCCGCTAGCATTGCTCGGTTGTACAATGCATCTTCGTGCTTAGGATTTAGATCGATGGTATTTGTGAAATCCTGTAATGCATCAGAGAGGTTCTTAAGAGAGTGATTCGCAAGTCCGCGATTGTAGTGGAAATCTGGATTTTCAGGTTCTAAATGAACAGCCTTGGTATAATCGACCAAAGCACCTGTAAAATCACCTGATTCAAAATTCAGGTCGCCATCATTTATGAAATCCTGTGCACTCTTACTCACGGTCAACAGCTGCGTTACATTTACTCTGGATGTAATCATATGCCTCCATAATCCCGTATTGGCCAGCTAGACTCCAATCTATACATGAACCAGCTTTATCACCAATAAAGCTTTTTGCAGATCCACGTTGCATGTATGCTCCGGCAAATTCAGAGTCAATCATCAAGGCTTCATCAAAATCAGAAATTGCACCATAATAATCGCTTAAATCAATTTTGGCTTGCCCTCTTTGATAGTATGCATTTGGGTCTTTTGGATTCAATTTTATTGCATCGTTGTAGTATGGCATTCCCTCAATAAAATTCTTTTCGCGGATATAGGCATTTGCCAAGCCTAAGTGGGCAAGCGCATTATTCGGGTCTAATTCAATCGCCTTTTTACAGTCTTCACGAGAACCTTTGTAATCACCTAAAGAGAGATAAACGAGACTTCTTTGAGAATAAGCCTCACCGTTTTTTGGATCTAATTGAATCACTTTGTTCAAATCTTGAATAGCCTTGATGTTTTGGTCGACAGAGTTGTAGCATGTGCCTCTCATCAACATCAGTGCGATGTTCTTTTTATCTTGAGAAATAGCATTGTCCAAAAGCGTTAACGCTTTTTCAAAATCCCTTTCGTCCATAGCGGACTGAGCTTGAGATTGAAGTTCGGCTACGGATTGTGCAGCAACAATTCCGAATGTTGCACATAGTAGTACGGCAAGTAAAAAAGATCGCATTTATAGGTGATTTTTGGAAGTTTGCGAAAGTACAAAGCAAACATCAACCCAAAAGGATCAATTGCAATTATCCTTGTATGGTGTGTATGCAACCATATAGCCCAATTTCTGGGCGGTGCGGAGATCGCTGCATGCCCCACTAACGTCACCAGCTTTAAGTTTTACTTTTCCACGGGTGCAATAGGTCTTCGCATAATCAGGGTCAAGATCAACGGCTTTGTTCAAGTCTTGAATGGCACCACTAAAATCAAGCAATTCACTTCTAGTAAGTGCTCTTTCGGTTAAAGCTAAAATCTGAGTTGGGTCCAACTCAATAGCCTTGTCAAAGTCGACAATTGCTCCAGCCAAATCTTCGTTTCTCCGCTTAGTTCTGCCTCTATTGGCGTATGCCTCGCCATAATCCGACTTTAATGCAATTGCCATATTGTAATCTGCCATCGCATCATCATATTTATCTAGCTCAGACTTAACGTACCCTCTAAAGTTGAATGCTTTGATAAATCGAGGTTTTTTCTCAATTGCAATATCCAGATCTTTTTGAGCACCTCTAAAATTCTGCATATCAGCTTTAGTCATGGCTCGCTGATAGTACTCTTCAGCTGTTTGTCCATGACCAATTAGGCTAATCAATGTCAGCAATAATATGGTGCTAAAAACTCGCATAATAATGATGATGCTCTGTAAAGATAAAGTTCCCAACGCTATATGCTTGTCGAAAATTGTCAAGAAATCAGCTTTTATGAACATCAGCCCTCTGCACACAGTTGAGTTGAGTTTGGTTGTGGATCGCACATATGCTATGCATTGCATGTGGATCGTGGGGTTTGAGGAAATGTCAAATAGCTGTCAATTCGGGCTCGAAGGGCTGTTCAATAAAATCATGTTTATTAAGTTTCAAACAATAGTGCGTGATATCCGTAGGCAATTTTTAGCCATTTCGAGTCATAGGTTGACAGTATTGCAGCTCGAACATCCTTTCTAAGTGACCATATTCTGCAACTGGTATGAGAATATGACCGAAAATTCAACGAGATTATCGGCTAATCGAGGGATCTAGTTTGGTGCGAACCCAGAAAAAAATGGGGTCAGACAAAGCTGATCTTTGACCTAAACGGGGTGGAACAGAACCCATTTGTTGATTGTTCATTCCAGGCTGGCCAACGTTTCCGTACGGTTGATTTATACCCAACCCCGACCCGCCACTCATATTGCGATTTTGATTAAAACCGGCACTTCTATCCAAGCCTTCTGCTCCGGTACTTTGCAACTGTTTTTCATATTCTGGATCATCAATGTTGAATGCTCCAGTTTCGAAACCAACACTGAATTCGTCTTCCTGTAAATTGAGAATAACCAACGGGATTTTTGCAGTATAAATCAATGCGCCATCGGGGTCAATATTCATGCGAATTAGAAAATCATCCGAATCGATTCCGGCAGGAATTGGAATTCTCACAGAATCTCCGCTTAAAAAGTAACCCTCCTTCGGGAGTAGCTTGCTCAATTCGTGGGATGATCCGTTTCTTGGCATCATGTCATGTTCGGTAGGATCCATTTCAATTGGCGTACTGTCATCAACCAGCGGGAATTCTATGGCCATGGAGGACTTCCTCTTTCCAGCTGGAGCAAACGAAATGCGTGTTCCGGTCCTAAGCATTCTAAGCTTAGTTCCAGTATGCATCACATCCATTGTAATGTATATGTGGGATGCATCATTTTCAATATCGTACCGGATTCTGCTTTTCGGGTCATAGAATCGAAAAGATTTTTCCTCCTCGCTTTTTTGAACCCATCTACTTTCGGTCAATGGCATTTTGACACAGCTAATTAGCAGCCCAAAACAGATCAGGCCTAGAAAATTTACAGTCCAGTTATTTAGTCGTTTCATTTTCCAATACAGAATTTTCCAAAGATGTTACCTAAAAGATCATCGCTTGAAATTTCACCAGTAATCTCTCCAAGATGAAAAAGTGCTTTTTTAATATCAATAGAAACGAGATCAGAAGGAATATCATTCTCAAACCCAACTAGAGCTTCATCCAAAGATTGTTTGGTATTACTCAATGCTTCTACGTGTCGAATGTTTGTGACAATTGTCTGCTCCTTTTTAAGTGAATCCGTGTTCACTCGCGCGATTAGCGCTTGTCGAACATGATCAATGTGATCTCCATTTTTAGCAGAAATTGAAATGACCGATTCATTCGAAAATTGAGTTTTATCTCCAGACGCCAATTTATCAACCTTGTTTGCCACAACTAAAAGTTTGGCCTCTATTTCCAAAGTGCGCTCTTTCAATTTAGCCAATTCGGTCTTCAACCGTTCTGCACTAGTTTGTTCGGCATCAAAAAGATAAATGATTATGTCAGCATTGTCGGCCTTGTTCAAGGCTCGAGAAATACCAAGCGACTCGATCTCATCCGATGTTTCTCTCAAACCTGCGGTATCGATAAACCTAAATTTCAAACCTTCAATCACTACTTCATCCTCTATCGTGTCGCGCGTTGTGCCAGCTATGTGTGATACAATTGCGCGTTCCTCATTTAGTAGGGCATTTAATAATGTTGATTTCCCGGCATTCGGTTCGCCAAGAATTGCCACCTGAACTCCTTCTTTTATCACATTTCCCAATTTGAATGAGCCAATCAATTCAATGATTCTAACGTTAATCTGGTTAATCAGACTGGTCAACTCGGCTCTGTCGGCAAACTCAACGTCTTCTTCTGCAAAGTCGAGTTCTAATTCAATTAATGAGGCAAAATCAATCAACTTCTGACGAAGTGTTTTCAAATCATCACTAAAACCGCCACGCATTTGATTTAATGCCACTTGGTGCGCTGCTGCCGAAGAAGAGGCAATAAGATCAGCCACAGCTTCAGCTTGACTTAGATCCATCTTCTTGTTCATGTAAGCCCGCATTGTAAACTCACCCGGCTGAGCTAGCCGACAACCTTTTCTTACCAAAAGATCAATGATTCTACCTTGTATGTAGGTTGATCCGTGGCAGGAAATTTCAATGCTGTCTTCACCGGTGTATGAACGTGGATTCTTGAAAATAGAAACGAGCACTTCGTCTACTATCTCATCTCCATCTTTTATATCACCGAAAACAAGCGTGTGTGTTTTAGCTTCCGAGATTTTCGTTTTTCCCTTCGGGCTAAAACAATCATCAACAATTGTAAGCGATTTTGAACCCGAAACACGGATAACCGCAATTGCTCCATTCCCCGCTGGGGTGGCCAAGGCGACAATTGTATCATTGGGTTGATAGACTATGCTCAAGGATTGTTGAATTAAAGGCTGCAAAAATACCCGTTCATGTTGCTTGGTTTGCTCTAAGACATACTTTTGCCGACTAATTAAGAAATGACAAGATGAGCGTATTGGTGAACAAGGATTCAAAAATTGTAGTTCAGGGCTTCACAGGAAGTGAAGGAACCTTTCATGCTACACAAATGATCGAGTACGGAACCACTGTTGTTGGTGGCGTAACTCCTGGTAAAGGCGGACAAACTCATCTTGACCGACCTGTATTTAACACCATGGCCGAATGTGTGAAAGAAACTGGAGCTAACGTCTCCATAGTTTTTGTTCCGCCTGCATTTGCCGCAGATGCGATTATGGAGGCTGCCGAAGCTGGAATTGCATTGATTATTGCTATCACTGAAGGAATTCCAGTTGGTGATATGGTAAAAGTGAATAACTACTTGAAAGGGAGGGACGTTAGAATGATTGGACCAAATTGCCCAGGGGTCATTACTCCGGATGAAGCGAAAGTTGGTATCATGCCTGGTTTTGTTTTCAAGAAAGGAAGAATTGGAATCGTTTCTAAGTCGGGAACTTTAACCTACGAAGCTGCAGACCAAGTTGTAAAAGCTGGGATGGGAATTAGCACTGCAATTGGAATTGGTGGAGATCCAATCATCGGTACAACAACCAAGGAAGCTGTTGAGCTTTTTATGAATGATGATGAAACTGACGCAATCGTAATGATTGGAGAGATTGGTGGAACATTAGAGGCTGAAGCGAGCCGATACGTGAAAAGCACAGGAAATAAAAAGCCAGTAGTTGGATTTATTGCTGGACAAACTGCTCCTAAAGGAAGAACAATGGGACACGCAGGTGCTATTGTAGGTGGAGATGAGGATACGGCCGAAGCCAAGATGAAGATTATGGCTGAGTGCGGAATCCATGTGGTTGACTCGCCTGCTGATATTGGTAAGGTGATGGCAGAAGCAATGGGTGTCTCAGCATAACCTAAATTGAATAAAAAGGAAAGCCCCGAAGTGATTCACTTCGGGGCTTTTTAGTTCCATTTCTGTTTTCAGGGGTTAATACCTTCCTCCTGCATCAATCATGTATCGTACGCCAATAAAGATTCCAACGGATAAAGCATTTGTTGGTTTGGGATCAGTATAGATCGGGTCAGTATTGACATTTCTACCCTGACCGTCAACGCCTTTTAAATCATTGATGGAGTAGTTGGCTCTTAAACCTGTAGTAATAACCCACATGTCGTTTAGGTACCAATCCATTCCTAGACCCAAATGAGGCGAGTAAAGAACTTTCGAGTAGGTGGCACTTTGATCCTGATCAACAGGCTCTTCGGTCCCATTAGTAATACCACGAGTATACTGGGCACTTGTAACAAAACTGAACTGCCATCCAGCCTCAACAAATAAACCTGAACTGGTCATGAATTTAGCGTAAACCGGAATCTGAACCCCAGACAACGACACTTTCGATTCCCAGAATAGGGCATTATCTTTTCCAGTATAACGCTGATTCAACGTAAAGAATTGAAGATCTAATCCCATAGCGATGTGGTCATTGTAGTGATACCCACCGGTGATTCCTACATTATATCCCATTGAGAATTCAAGGTCGGTGGTGCCTGTACGTTGATTGCTCACCGCATCGTTAAGCAACCAAGTTGTGTTAGCACTTACCGATGCGCCAACCATAAATTGCTCGGCCCAACCACCACCACGTACATTTTGAGCGAATGATGCTGTTGTGCTAAAGGCTAATAAAATGGTAAGTAATTTTTTCATGATTCTGAATTTCAGCCACACTGGTCGGGCTTGTTTCAGGTCATTTTACCAAACAATGGACGGCTGGTTACATTTTACCGATGAACGACATGGTTTCCCTATAATGGAAAACTATTTTATAGCAAAGAAAGTATGTGGATCAGTAACGCCCCCCAGCATCAAATGCGTAACGAGCACCGATAAAAATTCCGGCTGTTAGTACGTTGCTCGGTGCTGCTTCTACTGACGGACTAATCGGTGTTCCCGGATTAGTATTTGGATAATCGGCAATTGGATTACCCAAACCATCAACCCCCTTAATATCGTTGATTCCGTAATTAGCTCGAATACCGAAAGTGATTATCAACTCATCTGTTACCATAAAATCAAATCCGAAACCAAGGTGTGGAGAAAGTACAATTGAACCAAAGTGTGCAGAAACATCAATATTGTCATTCAGGGTTCCACCAACATTCGAGAATTGGTCATATCGTGACCCTAAGATGAATCCAAATTGCCATCCTATTTCCACGAAGACACCACTCTTACCCATGATTTTAGCATACACTGGTAGATTCAATCCATTTAATTTTACGCTGGATTCCCAAAACTGTCCTTGAGTTTGTAGGCTACCGTCATAATTCTGCTGAGCCGAGAAATATTGCAAATCAATTCCCGCAGCAATCAATTCATTAAAGCGATATTCAAAACTGCCACCTGCGGAAAAACCAAAAGAAAATACCTGATCTGACACACCTTCATCCAAGGACTGTACTGCTGAATTAAGAATCCATGTTGAGTTCAATGAGACATTGGCACCCACTACTATTTGTTCATTCCAGCCTCCATATTTTACGTTTTGAGCACTTGTGGTCAAGCTGGCTAGTAGTAGTAAAAAGCAGAATGAGATAAGTTTATTCATTTCAATTCATTTGGTCGTTGAAAGTAGCCATTGGGACTTCATTCTATTTCCGCCCTAAAAAAAGCTGCTAAGAACGTCCATTTGATAACATCAAATCATTGCATTTTTGTATCGCCTTTAGTGGGTGTAGGTAATGCTATCTTTGGCGGCCGTAAAGAAGCATCATGGGACTACTAGAAGGAAAAACAGCGTTGATAACAGGTGCCACTAGAGGCATAGGAAGAGGCATGGCAATTCGGTTTGCAGAGGAGGGAGCCAATGTCGCGTTCACTTATCTGTCATCTGAAGAAAAGGCAATTTCCTTGGAAAAGGAGTTGACGGATCTTGGTGTTAAAGCCAAAGGTTATCGGTCGGATGCAAGTGACGCTGATGCGGCAATAAAGCTGATTGAAGATGTCGTTGCTGAATTCGGAACCATTCACTCGGTAGTGAATAATGCTGGAATTACTAGAGACAATTTGCTTTTAAGAATGTCTCTTGAGCAATGGGATGAGGTGATTAAGACCAACCTAACTTCAATATTCAATTTGTCAAAAGCAGCTTTGAAAACTCTTTTGAAGCAGAGAGAAGGAAGCATTATCAATCTTGGGTCAGTTGTGGGTGTTAGCGGAAATGCTGGTCAAGCAAACTATGCCGCGAGCAAGGCGGGAATCATTGGCTTTTCTAAGTCGTTAGCGCAAGAAGTTGGATCCCGAAACATTAGATGTAATGTGATTGCACCGGGTTTTATTGAAACGGAAATGACCGAAAAGTTGGATCCTGAAGTTGTAGCGGGTTGGAGAAAAGCGATTCCTATGAGAAGAGGAGGAACACCAGAGGATGTGGCGAATACAGCAGTATATCTGGCAAGCGATCTTTCTAAATATGTTACCGGTCAGGTAATAAATGTGTGCGGAGGCATGTTAACTTGATTTAGCACACCCTTGGATCTAATTTTAGAATACCCAACTTGGTTTTTATTGCTTGCCGCCATTGCTGGTGTGCTGGCAGGATTTGGGCTGTACTGGAAAAACCAAAGCATTGC
>JBLFWJ010000048.1:0-18551 GCA_047611425.1 Bacteroidia bacterium
ATCTTCAGCTTGTTCTTTATCTCTTGTAAGACTCAAGGCGAAGTATTTAAGTACATCGCTCATCTTCAATAGTTGGTCATTAAAATTTAAAGCGGCCATGGTCTGAATTTTTTTGTTTAACTGTTTACTCTTAATTGTTAAACAAACATATCACATAATATCGTAATGACCATGGATTCAATTGTTAATTTTCTCCAATTTATTCAATATAAACAAGGCACTCAGCCGCAAACCTGTTCATAGAAAGGTATTTTCAATGTTTAAACGTTGAAATAATTTTTCAGAGGAATTCCTTCCGGAATTGGCTGATGCCGTTTACGACAGTTAAATGGTCGGATTTTTCGTTTATCGGAGCTCCTGTTGGATTTAAGAGTATGAACTTTACTCCATTCAGTTTATTGCTCAAACCGGCAAAATATTTACTCAACTCCTTGCTGGTATCAGTTCCCTTTGCGGTGGTCAAAACATAGTTTGGCTTATGCCATTCTGCCACTTGCGTGAATTGATCCAACGGAATGTCAGCTCCTAGATAAACCACATCGTGCCCTTGATCGCTGATCAAATAGTGATAAAAAAGGATTCCCAATTCATTGGTGGATCCTTTTGGAAGAAAGAGCAAAAAGACCTTTCGATTGATGGCCGTTTTCTGTGAAGCCTTGTCAATTTCCACAATCAGCTTTTGTCGGATAAGATTGTGTGCGAAGTACTGCTGTGCCGCGTGAACACTATTCAACTGCCAAAGCAGACCAACCTTTTCCAAGAAAGGATATACAACTCCGACCCATGTATGCTCCACTCCATAAGTTTGCGTACATCCAGATAACATCTCGTCAAATTTTTGACGATCCATGTCTACCATGGCCGTGGTAAGCTGCCCAATACAACCAGACATTGGTCGGTCTTGATCCACGATTTCTTTTACTTCATTTGCAATTTGATTCCGCTCCATTACCGCAATCTTGGAAATGCGATGGCCATGTTTATTCAGCATGGCAATATTGAGCAGGTGCTTTAATTCCTTCTCACAATAGCATCTAACGTTGAAGCAAGATCTGGATGGGGCGATAAGGTCATAGCGCTTTTCCCACATCCTGATGGTGTGGGCCTTTATGCCAGAAAGGCGCTCGAGGTCTTTAATGGAATACTCCGCCATGATTGATTAATCGTGCATCCAAATATGCTGAATGCGGAGAACTAAACATATAAACTAGGCAGAAGGTTCTCCACTTTATGTTGTGGAAACCATTAGGTCGACCATTTTCTCTCCGTCAATAGCTGCTGAGACAATTCCTCCGGCATAACCTGCCCCCTCTCCGCAAGGATATAAACCCTTAATCTGAGGATGTTGGCCGTCTTTTCCTCTTGGAATTCGAACTGGAGAAGACGTCCTGCTTTCGACTGCAACCGCAACAGCCTCGTTGGTCATGTACCCATTCATTTTCTTGCCGACCATTCTAAAACCATCAGTCAACCTTGAGATTATTGAAGTTGGAAGAACCTCACTAAGTGGCCTAGAAACGAGTCCGGGATGATAGCTACACTTTGGAAGATCCTCACTCAATTTCCCTTTTACCAGATCAGCCAACCTTTGTGCGGGTGCCGTTTGCGTTCCACCGCCAGATTCGCAAACCGCTTGTTCCACAGCTTGCTGAAATCGCATTCCAGCCAATGGCCCTTGATCTAAGTATGGTTGCAAGTCTTCTTGTTCCACGGAAACGACAACGCCTGAATTCGCAAATGGATTGTTTCTTTTTGATGGTGACCAACCGTTTGTGACGACTTCGCCAGGGCTTGTAGCGCATGGAGCGATTATCCCGCCCGGACACATACAAAACGAGTAAACGCCCCTTCCTCTCACCTGCTCTACCCAACTGTATGAAGCGGCAGGTAGCACATCGCATATTTGGCCATGGTATTGAATCTCATTAATTAGTTCCTGAGGATGCTCAACACGAACGCCCAACGCAAACTGTTTCTGTTCAATCTCGATTCCTTTCTCATGCAGAAGTTCGTACACGTCTCTTGCAGAATGCCCTGTTGCCAAAATCACTGACTTTGCGCTTATCGTTTCTGAATCGTTTACCTTAACTCCAGTGATTTCGGAATCGTTAATCAGCAAATCGGTCATTTTAGAATCGAACCGAATTTCACCACCGCACTCTAGAATTCTGTCCCGCATTTTTGCGATGACCTGTGGAAGTTTGTCGGTTCCGATGTGAGGATGCGCATCAACAAGAATCTCGTTCCCAGCACCAAACTGAATGAAGGTTGACAGGATTCGGCTCACCTTACCCCTCTTGGTGCTTCTTGTGTACAACTTACCATCCGAATAGGTGCCTGCTCCACCCTCTCCGTAACAGTAATTGCTTTCTGGATTTACAATATGATTGCGATTGAGTTGGGCCAGATCTCTCCGTCTATCCCGAACGTTTTTACCACGTTCTAAAACGACTGGCTTTTTACCCAACTCTATTGCCCGCAAGGCAGCAAACAGACCAGCCGGGCCCGATCCGACAATAATTATCGGTTCAGCGTTGCTAACGTCTTCAAAATTTCGTTCGGTAAAATCTGGATGCTGTGTGACTGTATCATCCTTGGTTCTCACTTCTACTCTAAGGTTGAATCTAAGCTTCCCATGCCGAGCATCCAGCGACTTTCGGATGATCTGAAATGAATCGATTTCGTTTGATGCAATTCCCGACTCTCGCGATACAACACGCTTCAATTCTTCTTCGCTCTGAAGTAGCTGAGCGGTAATCCGTAGGTCGACTGTTTGCATCGAGCAAGTTTACTCGAAATAGAAGGACAGAAGGAAGGTTTTGGAATTAAGCGATTTAATGGAATTCGCGTAGATTGTACCATCATCCACAAGCATATTGTTCAGCCCGAAAGATACCTTGGCCTCTATCCCAAGTTTGAAATATTCCAAATAAAAATCCGCACCTACACCCATATCATAGGTGTAATCGAACTTTTTCAATTTCAATAATTGTTCCTCCGTATCCTCAACTTCTTCTTGTGAAGACATGTCTATACTGAACTTTCCTCCGGCAATAATGTAGGCCCGAAAATTTCCGAGCCGTCTTGATTTAAACTTGAATAAAAGGGGGAATTGAAAGTACACAGACTCCGTTGGCTTGGTGGTGACAACAGGCACCGTGTCTTCAATAAGTTGCGTATAATCCATCTTTCTACCTACAAAGGATATACCTGGAATAAATCTCAGATTGAAGTACTTCCCAACTCTCAGATCACTTACGATACCCAAATTGAAGCCGGGTTGAGAAACCGATTCAGCTACAAAAACCGTATCCGTACTGCTAACCTGATCTCGTTGACCAACCACAAAATCAGTAAAATTCATACCCAGCGTAAAGCCGAAATGAAATAGTTTTCGATCATATTTCGGAAGATTCGGAAGCCCACGTTTGGTTTTACCTCTATGCCAAAGCAGCTGAGCCTCGGCAACAGTTGGAACCAACATGGCCAACAGTAAAGTCAAAAGCGTAACCGCCTTTAAAATATGTCGAGTTTGAGGGGTCATTAATTCTTGCTGCCCAAATAAATGCTAGCAATGCCGAATGTGAGAGAACGCCTTTCCATGTTTTGATAACCGGCAGTTTTCAGTTCTTCTATAAAAAGTTCTCCGTCTGGAAATTGTTTTACGGATTCTGGCAAGTACGTGTAAGCCGAACTATCCTTGGAAACCATCTTACCAAAAAATGGAAGTATGTGATTGAAATAAGCCCAATAAATCTGCTTAACCGGAGCTTTCTTTGGATGACTAAACTCCAGTACCATCAGCTTTCCTCCTGGTTTTAATACTCGATACATTTCGGTCAATCCCTTATTCAGGTTCTCGAAATTCCGAACTCCGAAAGCAACGGTTATCGCATCAAAAGTATTGTCCTTGAATGGAAGATCCTCTGAATCCCCAACGATCATCTCAACCTTTTGACCGAACTCTTTTGCGCGAATCTTTTTTGTGCCTAGCTCTAACATACCCGCAGATATGTCCAGACCGACCATTCGTGCTGGCGATAACTGACGCTCGATCTCAAGGATTACATCACCAGTACCCGTTGCCACATCAAGCACGCTCTGAGGCTCTAGATCTCGGAGTTTCTTAATGGCAATCCTTCTCCAGATTATGTCTATCCCTAGACTGAGCACACGATTGAGAAGATCATATCGAGGTGCAATCGAATCGAACATCTTGGTTACCTGCTCTTTTTTAGAGCCTGTTTCCGAATATGGTTTTACAACCGATGAATCTGGATTTTCAGTCATGGGCTGCAAAGGTAGAAAGTGATATCAGCGGGGCAATGCATAAAGCTGTGATATATGACGACAACATTCCACAGAACGTAAGATTTTCGTTTCATTGCATCTTCAATTCTATGATATGAAAAGAACTGCAATGATAACCGGAGCAACTTCCGGAATTGGCGCTTCCACAGCAAGGCTACTGGCCAAGTCTGGCTTCAACCTCATCCTTGTTGGAAGAAGAGAAGAACAACTGATGGATATTAGGGTGGAACTGGTCAAACAAGGGGCGGAAGTCTATTCTGGTGTACTGGACGTACGAGATGCACAGGCCATTCATGACTTCATCCTTTATATGCCGAAGCATTGGCAAGAGATCGATATTCTAATAAATAACGCGGGTTTGGCCGTTGGATTAGACACAATAAACCATGGCAAACTCGAAGATTGGGACAGAATGATCGACACCAACGTGAAAGGTCTTCTTTATGTAACGAAGGAGGTTTCACAGATTATGGTTGAACGCAAAACCGGCCACATCATCAACATTGGATCGACTGCCGGAACTGAAGTGTACGCCAACGGTGGTGTGTATTGTGCATCAAAGCACGCGGTTCACGCACTGAGTAAAGCAATGAGAATCGATCTTCTTCCACATGGCATTAAGGTGACCAATGTTGCACCAGGAGCAGCGGAGACAGAGTTTTCCGAAGTGCGATTTAAAGGTGATGTAAAACGAGCAAAGGGTGTTTATGACGGCTTTAAGCCATTGAAACCAGAGGATATCGCAGAGGTGATTCTATATGCACTAAGCCAACCCGAACACGTTTGTTTGAATGAAATAGTGATGACCTGTACAGCCCAAGCGAACTCTACAACTTTGTTAAGAGAAAGTTGATCGATCCAACATTGAAGGGTCAATATCAATGAGGTATGGAAACTTCATCAAGTAGTCCAAACCTTCTTGAACGGTTTTATCGCCTTGTGCAACTGTGTAGCAAGTCTCAGTTAGCGGGGCTCTGAACCCTAGATAGTTGGACATACCCTTGGCAATTCGGAGTGTGTTCACACCCTCGGCAACCTCTTCCATTGATTCAAGAATCTGTTGAAGCGATTCTCCTTGTGCAATTCGATATCCTACGGTAAAATTTCTACTGGATGGACTGGAACATGTGGCAATCAAATCTCCTACACCAGCTAACCCAAGAAAAGCTGTCACATCGCCCCCAAGGATCTTTCCAATATGGATCATTTCGATCATCCCTCGACTGATCAACATCGCTTTGGCATTTTCGCCATAACCCAATCCCGAAAGCGCTCCTGCGGCAATCGCAATTATGTTCTTCAAAACTCCAGCAATTTCAACACCGATAAGATCCTTGCTTGAATAAGCTTGAAATCTTGGGCCTTTTAACGCCTTCTGACCTGCTCGGATAACCTCGTCAAATCGACTGGCAACAACCGTTGCTGCCGGCTGACCTTCCAAGATCTCAGCAGCCAGGTTTGGCCCAGCCAAGCACCCTACCCTTCTCACCAATGTTTCTTCCAAAATAATCTCACTCATCGTGTAGACTTTCTTTGGGTCGAGCTTGTAATCTCTATGCATCTTATCCCCTTCCGGAATCTGAACATCCAAACCTTTTGTCCCATGAATCAGCATGTGATTGGGATGTAGATACGGGGAAAGTTTGCGAATCATATCCCTGAAGCCATGCGAGGCCACGATAGGAAAGATGAGTTCACAGTTCACGGCAACCTCCTCTAAACTATTGGTTGCGGTAATATTCTCTTCCATTTTCTTGCCCCGATTCATTCGGGTAGAATTGATGGAATCAACTACTTCTTGCGTTCTAGAATAAATATAAACGTGGCGGTTGCCCGATAAAATATTGGCAATGGCCGTTCCGAAACTGCCAGCCCCGATGACTCCAACACTACCTTTCTCAGACATACCTATGCAGATCGTAGCCCGTAAGGCGGTTGTGATAGAAGTACATAACCTTCATATCTTCAGAGCTGAGGTCACCATTCTCTAAGACTTTCAATGGCTTTTTGGCGTGATAGGTATTGATACTTTCAAGACCAACTTCTAAGATTTTGTCTAGATTCTTATCAAGAATGTGCTCGGAAAGCCTCACTCCACCTTCGGAATGAATCTCATGCAATTGATCAACAAGCTTACCCAGAGCCGTTTTAAACTCCTCCTTTCCGATTATTCGATCCTCTTCAGGTAATCGTATAATGGCAAATAAATCAAGTTTGTGATAACGCTTTGATAAAATCTGATAGCCAGTGAAAGCAATCAGAATTGATGGCAATACAAGATTCTCTTTGTGGAATCGATTTACGATTTCTTTGGACAGATAACTGGTGTACTCCCCATCACGCTGAGGATCCTTGGTAATCTTTCCATCTGTTGTGAAGTACTTTTCAATTTCAACCTGGTTGCCGTTTCGGTCAAGGCTTACCCCTTCGTCATTAACATCATTGCCAAACAAATCCATGCAACGACCATACGTGATTGACATTTCTGCCTTGGCAGAGAAAAACCGCATGAGGAACAACCCAATCTTATATGAGGTCGAGTAATCATCATTCTCAACGTAATACTTCTCCTTCCCGCTAATTCTTAAATGTTGATCAATTAGGCCTTTTGCTTCCAACACAAAATTGTAGTTGATTACAACAGGGCAAACGAAAATCTTTTTGGCCTCTGCCCCATCCTGCATGTAATTCATGCGTTGAGCTTCAATGGCGCTACTCAACAATCCTAGTTTCAACTTTTTCTCAATGGCACCAGAACGACTTCTCGTTCCTCCAGGGAAAAAGAGTCCGTGACAGCCTTTAGTCAAACTCAAAATTGAGTATCCCTTTAATGCCTCCAGATAAAGTCGATTCTTCTTTCTTCGATCCACTTTATACGCACCCAAGCGATTCATGAAATAAGCAAGTAGCTTAATTCCAAAGAGGTTTAGTCCTGCACCATAGGTGAAGGGCGGTAAACCCAGAGATTGAATTGCCCAGCCAACTAAAATTGAATCAACGTTGCTAAAGTGTGTTGGTACCATCACAACTGTTCCCTCTTTCGCCAATGCTCGAAGTTGATCCGTCTCTCCATCTAAGTGAATACGCTCGTGTAGATGTTTTTTGGTTTTCCAAAACCTTGATATACCCTTTCCTTGAGATGCATTTAACAACCGCGCGAAAAGTGTAGTAGAAACCCACTTGGCAAACTTGTAGGCTTTAGGATCGAATTCGCTCGAAATCTCGTGCACATAGCGCTTTAAGATTTTTCGCATCAGAGCTTCCTCGGCAACACCATCACTGGCATCGGTCTCCTCAATCTTCATCAACTCCCTTTTGATCTGAGACCAAAAATCCTTCTCGTCCTTTCTATCGGCTTTCCAAGCCTTTTGATTTACTCTAATCCGCTCGTGGAAGAGGGTTCGGGCCAACTCCTCTCGAAGAGCCTCTGGCTTATTACCTAACTTTTCCTTTACGGCTTCAACTGCAAATTCCTCCAATTCGAGAAGAAATTCTGGCTTGATCTTATTGAGTTTGACAATCGGCCATTGCTCAAGATCTGGATGGATTGGGTCGTATAACCAGCCTTCGGTAGTATGAATCTTAGTTGCCATTGATAGACCGAAGTTATTGTAAAAGCAAGTGAAATAACCCTAATGGGTAAGTTGGTTAAATTGTTTCGCCAACCTTGAGTCGTTCCGCATTTTCAGCCATTTGCAAGGCATCCGAAACTTCCTGAATATCACCATCAATAAATGCAGACAGATTATAGATGGTCATCCCGATTCTGTGGTCTGTAATTCTTCCTTGAGGATAATTGTACGTACGAATCTTGGCAGATCGGTCACCACTACTCACCATTGTTTTTCTTCGTGAAGAAACCTCTTGAAGGTGCTTCTCCAACTCCATTTCGTAAATTCTAGATCGAAGTACAGACAACGCTTTGGCGTGGTTCTTCAGCTTTGATTTCTGGTCTTGGCATTGTGCCACAATTCCTGTTGGAATATGCGTCAAACGCACAGCAGAGTATGTCGTATTCACTGATTGACCACCTGGTCCTGAGGAACAATAGGAATCCATTCTGATGTCAGAGTCTTTGACCTCTACATCAAACTCATCTGCTTCTGGCAACACAATAACCGTGGCAGCTGAAGTATGAACCCGACCTTGGGTTTCCGTTGCTGGTACGCGTTGAACTCGGTGTACTCCTCCCTCATACTTCAAGGTTCCATAAACGTTCTCTCCTTCCACATTCAGAACTATCTCTTTGTAGCCTCCAGAAGTTCCGTCATTCTGATCAACCACGGAAACCTTCCATCCCTTTGCGGAGCAGTACTTCGTGTACATTCTAAACAGGTCACCGGCAAAAATACTTGCCTCATCTCCGCCTGTTCCAGCTCTAATCTCCAGTACAGCGTTTCGTGCATCCTCTGGATCTTGTGGCAACATCAACACCTGAAGCTCCTCCTCCAAGGTTCCTTTCTCTTCTTTCAGACCTTCGGTTTCCAACCGAGCCATTTCCACAAACTCAGCGTCTGATTCGTTAGCCATAATCTCCTCGTTTCCGTCTAGGTTCGTCAGAATCTCCTCATACTTTTTGGCTGCAATCACAACAGGCCCAAGCATTTTATAATCGCGATTCAAAGCAACGTATCGCTTCATGTCTGACACCACATTCGGGTCACCCAACTGGGTTTCCATGTCGTGATACCTTCTAACGATCTCTTTGAGTTTGTCGCGCAAATCCATTATGCTCCGTATCGGTATTCATGATTATTATCTCGAATAATTACTTCTGCTTTCTCAGCAGCCTCAACTCGGCCCACAATTTTGGCATCCACTCCGAATGATTTTGAAATGGTAATCAGGCTGTTGGCAATTTCTTGAGGTACGTACAATTCCATTCGGTGTCCCATGTTGAACACTTTATACATTTCCTGCATTGGAGTTCCCGATTCCTCTTGAATCAACTTAAACAAAGGTGGAATATCAAACATGTTGTCTTTGATGATTCTCAGATCATCTACGAAATGAAGAACCTTGGTTTGTGCACCGCCAGAGCAATGAATCATTCCATGGATCTGATCTCGGTACTCATCAAGCATTGCTTTGATAATCGGAGCATATGTTCGTGTTGGAGAAAGAACCAACTTGCCAGCATCTAAAGAAGCCCCTTCAATCTTATCGGTCAATTTCTTTGATCCAGAATAAACCAAACTAGGGTCAACCTTGGAGTCAAAGCTTTCAGGAAATTTCTCTGCTAGATACTTGGAGAACACATCATGTCTGGCTGAGGTCAACCCATTGCTTCCCATACCCCCATTGTACTCTGATTCGTAAGTGGCTTGACCAAAAGACTCAAGGCCAACGATTACATCTCCAGACTGAATATTGGCGTTATCAACCACATCCTCTCGCTTCATTCGACACGTAACGGTCGAGTCAACAATAATCGTTCTTACTAAATCACCAACATCGGCAGTTTCACCACCGGTAGACCAAATTCCTACACCACTATCTCTTAGCATTTGAAGTACCTCTTCGGTGCCTTCAATAATTGCTTTAATCACCTCACCTGGAATATTGAACTTATTCCTTCCTATTGTAGAAGAAAGTAGAATGCCATCTGTAGCACCAATACACAGAAGATCGTCTGTATTCATAATCACAGCATCTTGAGCTATGCCTTTCCAAACTGAAAGATCACCTGTTTCCTTCCAATACATGTACGCCAGAGAACTCTTGGTTCCAGCTCCATCTGCGTGCATGATCACACAGTGCTCATCACTTCCACCCAGATAATCGGGAACAATTTTACAGAACGCCTTTGGGAATAATCCCTTGTCTACGTTTTTAATAGCCGCGTGAACATCCTCCTTATCGGCAGATACCCCTCGTGAACCGTATTTCGTATTGGTGCTCATTTTTCGCTAAATAAAAAAGCATCCTACAAATGCAGGATGCTTTTTCAGATTATTAATAGTTAAATCAGTTAGATCCTGAAGGAACGTAATCCGTACGAAGTACTTTGAATTCCGTTCTTCTGTTCAACTGGTGTGCAGCTTCTTTCTCATCTTCAGTCTTCAACTTAGCGATGAAAGAGTCTGTGATTACATCACCTTTATTGAAGATGCCATCATCCTTAGGAATTACTCTTGGAGTTGTCTCACCATATCCCTTGGCAACCAATCTATCCTCAGCAACGCTCAACTCAATTAAGTAGTCAACTACAGATTGTGCTCTTTTCTGAGATAGAGACAAGTTGTAAGCATCACTAGAACGAGTATCCGTATGAGACTGAAGCTCAATTGTAATTGTTGGGTTGTCGTTCAAAGTCTCAACCAACGCGTCAAGAGCAGTCTTTGACTCTGGACGAAGATCCCACTTTGCTAGGTCATAATAGATATCTGGAAGGTCGATGTTCTGCTTAATTGGATCAAGTTCAAAATCGCGAACCAAATCCTTGTCCTCTTCGAATCCTACAGTAGTAGTCTTTCCAGTCTTGTTCAAGTAGTAGTCCTTCTTACCAGATGTAATCACATAAGATGTAGCTGGAGACAAATCGAAGCAATACTTACCTTCTGAATCAGTTGAAGTTTCAAGCGAAGTTCCGTCTGTACCAATCAAAGAAACAGTTGCTCCAGAAATAATTTGCTTCGTCTTATAGTCAGAAACAGTTCCACAAAGAGTGAATTTCAAAGCAGGTAGGATGAAAGAGTAGATGTCATCACTTCCCTTACCGTCCTCACGGTTAGAAGAGAAGTATCCTTTTTCATTTTCCTTTTCGAAAATAATGTGGAAATCATCTAGGCTACTGTTAATAGGAGAACGCATGTTAGTAACGTTACCCCACTTACCTGGGCCTTGAGACTCCGCCATGAAGATGTCCAATCCTCCCATTCCGATGTGACCATCAGATGCGAAATAAAGTGTTCCATCATTATGGATGAAAGGATACATCTCCTTTCCTTTAGTGTTCAAGTCAAGGTTTGTTGGTGCTCCCCATCGTTGCTTCTCCTCATCGTAAGAAGAAACCCACAAATCACGATCACCTTTTCCACCATTTGCATCGCTGGCAAAAACCATAGTCTTATCATCGGCACTCAAAGCAGGATGACCAATGGTTACACCGATATAGAGACTATCATCCTCGGCACGGAAAAATGGAATTTCTTGCGGCTCACCATAGCTTTCACCTTCTTTCTTAGACCAGTATAGCTTGCAACCCATCTTCTCCTTCTTAGCTCTTCCACAACGAGTGAAGTAAAGCTTCTCGAACTTAGAATCGAAAACAGCTGCTCCTTCATTATCCGCAGAGCTAATTGTAGATGGTAGCGGCTGTGGCTTACTCCACTTACCCTTATTGTCTATGCTTGACGAGAAAAGATCCGAGAATCCTTGACCTGTCCATCCGTCAGTTTCGCTACCTGAAGATCCAGAACGAGTACTAGTAAAGTAGATAGTCTTGTGATCTGCTGCAGCGTATGCCGGAGAGAAGTCTTGAAACTTCTTGTTCAACTGAACCTCATTCTCTACAACGTAGCGAGATGGGTTGTCCGTCCAGTCTTGAGCAATTTTACAAGCCTCAGCACCTTTTGCCCCACGTGGGTCATCTGGGTTTTGCTCAGCGTACTTTTCGTACTCCAATTGAGCATCCTCAAACTTGCCGTTTGCTTTCATAGCGTCAGAAAAGTAAAGTTGAATCAACGGATCCGGATACTTAATCTTTACCGCTTTACGGTACCAAGTTTCGGCTTGCTTTGTATCGTTAACCATTCGGTAACAATTAGCAGCTTTATAAATAATTTCAGCCTTATTCGCCTTATCCTTCTCTTTCGAGTAGGCTTTCTTCAAAAGCGGTATCGCCTTATAATATTCCTTCGATTCGTAAGCTGCATTCGCAACTTGAAGGTGATCCTTTTGGGCCAAAGCGTTGAGTGTTAAACTCACTCCGAACACTACTGCTACAAGGTATTTCACAAATCTCATGATCTGGTTTGATTAGGTGTTTTCAAATGCGGTCGCTAAAGTAAATAATTATTTGAATTGCACTCGGAAATGATCCGTATGAAAGTTCACATAAATGCTTGACGCCCAGTGGTTACTAGACTCAATATGAAGCGGAATCAATGTCCGAACAACAACTCGCGATACTTAGGCAGCGGCCAAAGCGCATCCGACACCATTAATTCCAATTTATCAACCTCATGTCGAATTGGCTCGAAGAACGGAAGAATCTCCTTGTTGTAAGCCAATGCCTTCCCCTTTTCCGACTCTAACGCATTCGCGTTTTTCCTGGCTGCAACCATTGACTCAACGTTCTCTCGAATGGAACGAATCCGATCTGAAATTTCGACAATTCGATCAATCTGTTGTGCAGAAGCCCTCTTATAATCCTTGCCGTCAAGGATATCCTTCAAACCTCGAACATTATTGACCAACATACTTTGATATTGAATCGCGGTTGGAATAATATGATTGATGGCTAGATCACCCATAACTCTAGACTCAATTTGAATCTTCTTCGTGTAACCTTCTAAATCGATTTCGTATCGAGCTTCCAGTTCTCGTTTGGTCAAGACATCGTGCTTTGCCATCAATTCAACTGTTGAATCAGCAATAACGGTAGCCAAAGCCTCAGGTGTATTCTTAATATTGCTGAGACCTCTTTTTTCTGCTTCGTCCACCCACTCTTGGCCATATCCATTTCCTTCGAATCGGATGTCTTTTGACTCTACGATATATGTACGAAGTACCTGAAAAATCGCTTCGTCTTTTTTGATTCCTTTTTTAATCAAAGCATCAACGGAGGTTTTAAACTCACGAAGTTGCTCGGCAACAATCGTGTTTAACACCATCATTGGTGAAGCACAGTTTGCGGTAGATCCAACAGCACGGAACTCAAACTTATTTCCCGTGAAGGCGAATGGCGAGGTTCTGTTTCTGTCCGTGTTATCGAGAAGAATCTCAGGAATCTTAATGATATTCAGCTTAAGTTCTGTCTTCTCGTCCGGTGACATGGTCTTTCCTTGCTTGACCGAATGCTCCAAATCATCTAAAACTTTTGTTAGCTGACTACCGATGAATACGCTGATGATTGCAGGTGGAGCTTCATTAGCACCAAGTCTGTGGTCATTACTCGCGCTTGCAATGGAAGCTCTCAAAAGATCAGGATATGCAGAAACTGCTTTGATCGTGTTGATGAAGAAAGTCAAGAACTGAAGGTTCTTCTTTGGCGTTTTACCAGGACCTAGAAGGTTGGTTCCCCCATCTGTGGCTAAAGACCAGTTGTTGTGTTTTCCAGACCCGTTGATTCCTGCAAATGGCTTCTCATGGAACAGGATTCGAAAGTCGTGTCGCTTCGCAATCTTCTCCATCACATCCATCAAAAGCTGGTTGTGATCAACAGCTAAGTTGGCTTCTTCAAAAACAGGTGCACACTCGTATTGACCAGGGCCAACCTCGTTGTGTCTTGTCTTCACTGGTATCCCCAATTTCAAAGACTCAATCTCGTAATCCCTCATGAACGAAGCAACTCGTCCAGGAATAGATCCGAAATAATGATCATCCAATTGTTGATCTTTTGCAGAGGAGTGACCGAAAAGTGTTCTTCCTGTAAGCATTAGGTCAGGCCGAGCGTTGTAAAGTGCCGCGTCTACTAGAAAGTATTCCTGCTCCCAGCCTAGTGTTGCAGCAACTCGTTTTACATTCTTATCAAAATATTGACAAACAGATGTTGCCGCCTTGTCCAAAGCATGAAGCGACCTTATTAAAGGTGCTTTGTGATCCAACGCTTCACCTGTGTAGGAAACGAAAATCGTAGGAATACAAAGTGTTTTGTCAATGATGAATGCCGGAGATGCTGGATCCCAAGCAGTGTATCCTCTTGCTTCAAACGTGTTTCTGATTCCTCCATTTGGAAAGGAAGATGCATCTGGTTCCTGCTGTGTAAGCAAGTCTCCATCAAATTTTTCGATAGCACCACCACCAGGAAGTGGGTCAAAAAACGCATCATGCTTTTCTGCGGTTGCGCCAGTTAATGGCTGAAACCAGTGCGTGTAATGTGTCGCACCTTTTTCCATTGCCCAAGCTTTCATCGAAGAAGCTACCTGATCGGCATATTTCCGATCCAATTTAGTACCGGTTTCAATACTTCCTTTTACCTCTTTGAATACATCGCCTGAGATATACTCTCTCATTGACCTCAATCCAAATACATTCTCACCATAATAATCGGAAACCCGAGGAGCAGGTTGCTCTACTTCAATTGGCTTCCTAGTGCTAAGTCTGTCAATTGCTTTGAAACGAAGTTCTGACATTGTAAACTGAATTTGAGGTTTTGCCGTCCTGAACGACATTAAATTTAAATTTCCAGACAAATGTACCCGAAAACAGAGAGTTGATGATTGATTTTTTCGACAATCGGCAAACAAGCCCTATTTTTTTAGGGGGTCTGATTCGAAAAAGTTATTTTAACTTAAATAACGCACAAAAAAAAGAGGCTTTCGCCTCTTCAAATCGTTAACTCAAACCTTTACTCAGGTTTTTTCTCTGCGCTTTCCTTGGTTTCCTTTGGTTCGACCGTATCGGAACGGGAAATACTTTGCTGAACCGTTTTGGACGCTTCCCTAACTGGGGTCTCAATATCTTTTATGCTTTTCTGAATCTCCCGTTGTACATCGCTGGTCGCATCTTTGAATTCTCTCATGCCACGACCCAGCCCTCTTGCCAACTCAGGAATTTTCTTCGAACCAAAAAACAGCAGCACAACCAGTAAGACCACAATTATCTCACCACCGCCCAAATTGAAGAAAAGAAGAACCCCTGCTTTCATGGCACCAAAGTTAATTGCTTAAAACAAAAAAGGCGTCCGACTAAGTCGGACGCCTTTCAAAAATAAGTTTAAAAATTAAGCCTTCTTTTTAACTTCTCTTGATTCCTCTTTGTAGAATTCGAGGATAGTTGGAGTTGCAATGAATATAGATGAGTAGGTACCCACAACCACACCAATAAGAAGTGCGAAGGAGAATCCTTTGATTGTTTCTCCACCAAAGATGAAAAGAACAAGCAAAACCAAGAAAGTGGTAACCGCAGTAATTACGGTTCTACTTAAGGTACTGTTCAATGCATCATTTACCAGTTTCGGCAATGGAACATTTCTCAATGAAAACTCACTTTGATACTCACGAATACGGTCAAACACAACCACGGTATCGTTAATTGAGTATCCAACCACGGTAAGAATCGCTGCAATCAAAGCTTGGTCGATTTCCATTGAGAATGGAACGACTTGCCAAAGCAATGTGAAACAAGCAAGCACGAACAATACATCGTGGAACAACGCGATAACCGCACCGACAGAGAACTGCCATTTCTTGAATCGCAAGAAGATGTACAAGAAGATAACTACGAGTGCAATTAAAATTGAGTAAAGCGCTTTTCGCAAAATATCATCCGCAATGGTTGGCCCTACTTTCTGAGAACTCAAAACTTCAGCCTTACCTGTTTCACTCAATCCAGTGATAAGTAATGCTTCAATCTCATCATCAGCTGTAGTTGTGTTGTCATCAATTCTGTAAGAAGTGGTAATCTTCATTCTATTATCCGCACCGAACGTCTTAACAGATGGAGCTTGACCTCCAAAATTGTCAACCAACATAGCTGCAACACCTTCAGCCTTCACGTCATCTTCAAACTCAACCACGTAAGAACGACCTCCCAAGAAGTCAATTCCAAGGTTGAAGCCTTGAGTAGCATAACTTCCAATTCCGGCAACGATGACTAATCCTGAAAAGGCGTAAGCCATTTTTCTCTTACCAATAATGTCAATCGAAGTGTTGGTTAACGCTCCTTTGCTTAGACCAGTAGAGAAGTTGATTTTCTTTCCTTTTGAAAGACGTCCTTCAAAAACTAATCTTGTAATGAAGATGGCAGAGAACAGTGAACAGAAAATACCGATGATCAATGTTGTTGCGAAACCTTGAATTGGGCCGGTTCCGAAAACAGCAAGAATAATTGCGGTTAATAATGAAGTAACGTTCGAGTCAACAATCGCGCTATACGCAGCATTGTATCCTTGCTTTACCGCCAAACCAACTCCGGTTCCTTTCGACAATTCCTCTCGAATCCTTTCGAAAATCAGAACGTTCGAGTCAATCGAGATACCAATTGTAAGAACGATACCCGCCATACCTGGTAGAGTAAGTACTGCTCCTACTGAAGCCAATACACCAAACACGAAAAACACGTTTGCGAGCAATGCCAAGTTGGCTGCCCATCCACCGTTTCCGTAATAGATTACCATAAAGATGAGTACTGCGATAAATGCTCCAGCGAAAGACCAAATACTAGATGCGATAGATTCTGCACCTAGTGTTGGTCCAACAACGGCTTCTTCTACAATGTGAGCTGGAGCAGGAAGTTTACCAGCCTTTAATACAGTTGCAAGGTCTTGAGCCTCTTCAATGCTGAAGTTTCCAGTAATCTGCGAAACACCTCCACCGATCTCTGCTTGTACAGTTGGGAATGAGTAAACATTATTATCAAGAACAATCGCGATGCTCTTGCCAATGTTCGCACCTGTCAATCTCTTCCAAGTATTCGCCCCTTCAGCGTTCATCTTCATTTGAACTTCAGGAGCACTTTGGAACTGACCGAACTGCTGGCTTGCATCAGAGATTGCATCTCCTGTTAACGGTGCAACGCCATCTCGATCCTTCACTTTAATTGCAATCAATTGAAGAACTTTTCCTTCGTCATCAAAAGCTTTAACCGTCCATCTGAACTTCATGTCATTTGGAAAGACGGTTGCCACCTTGTCCATTGCCATGTACTCGTTCACTTTGGCAGTATCTCGGATATCAGCGTATCCTACAACTGGTCCAGAAAACAATCCTTGATCCGAAGAACCAGCAGGCTGAAGAACAGAGAACAATGGATTGTTCTTAGTTAACTCCTCTAAATTTTCCGGTGATAAATCCTCAGCTCCAGCGGCAGTATCGCCACCACCAAACTGATCTAAAAGACTCTTTTGTGCAGAATCTTCATCAACCTCTTCTATTGCAACTTCTTCAACAATCGTAGAATCAGTGGCATCAGTAATTGTTGAGTCACCAAGCTCGGCTATTGTAGAATCAGCCGAATCGTCCTCTCCAACTTGCATATCAGCCAAAACCTGATTTGCCTGAGCTAAGAATCCGTAAACTTCTTGGTTCTCGTACGTTTCCCAGAACTCCAATTTTGCAGTTCCTTGAAGCAGTTTTCTTACACGCTCCTTGTCCTTAACACCAGGAAGTTCAACCAAGATTCTACCTGAACCTTCAAGTCTTTGAATGTTGGGTTGTGTAACTCCGAACTTGTCAATTCTAGTTCTCAATACTTCAAAAGCACGATCAATTGCTTGATCTGCTTCCTCCTGAATCAACGCAATAACGTCTTCGTTAGAAGCGTCACCATCAATCTTGTCTTTCAATGCATATCCGAAAATGCTTGGCGAAGCCAATCTTGCATTTGGATCGATCTCGTTAAATGCTTGACCGAACAACTGTACATAGGAACCTTCCTCCGTTTCCATTTTCTTGGAAGCTAGTTCTAGAGCCTCGTTGAATGTTGGGTCAGTGCTATGGTTACTCAATCCCCTTACAAGCTCGCGAAGCGAAACTTCCAAAGTCACGTTCATACCTCCTCTAAGGTCAAGTCCAAGTTGAATTTCCTTGTCCTTACACTCTTTAAAGTCGAATTCTGCGATTCCTATATTATAGGAGAGCTCGTCCATGTACGTTTCTGCTTCTTCAGGGCTTGAAGACAGCAACTCCTTATAAGTGCTTTCAGCGTTGCGCGTAACAACGGTAAATGACAATTGATATAGACAAGCCAATGCCAAGATGATGGCAAAGAATGAAATGGCGCCTTTATTCTGCATAGTGTTGATTAATGGTGTTTCACCTTAATTTTTAAAGCGTGCAAATATAGAAGAACCCCCATGACTTTACAATGAAGATTTTCAAGTAGACAAAAGCATCTAAAATGGCTTACAATCAAGGGGTTGGCAACCTTTGCAAACTATCTTTGTCTCACTACTAAAGTCTACAAGTGCAGATGAAAAGAGCAATGATGTTGATGGTGACAACCTTGGTTGTAAGCCAATCTTTTGCCCAGACCTTTTTTGAACGGAATGATGACGTTGGTGTAATCCATAGCGGAACACCACTTCTTCACCCATGGGCTGGAGGATTGAATAACCCAGAGTTTAGCAATATTGA
>JBLFWJ010000049.1:0-18520 GCA_047611425.1 Bacteroidia bacterium
GTTCAACGATATCTACGTAGCGATAGAAAGAAGTAGTTCTTCTTTCAAAATCTTCAGCGTGAAGTGCAGCTATTGCATCCTCATGACCTAGACGGTTTATTAGCTTCTTCTTTCCAGCGTTAGGATCCATTGCAATTGAATTTACCAAGGCAAAGTTAGGGCTATGCTTTTTTATTTACATGATAAGAAACATAGGAACTCTAGGTTGATTACGAATCGGTGGAAACGGTAAAGAAGGGCGATAAATTCACGTTTCTAGGCTCAGATGAAAAGAGTGGATTCCACCGAATGGTTGTTGGCGATGACGATGAGAATTTCGTAGCAGTCAATACTTGCCCAGTACAGCGTATCAAAGTAGAAGAGATGAAGTAGTCTCAGTTCAGAATGAACGGAGCGTAGAGTTGAAATTCTGGAATTTCAACTTGGAAAATTTCATTCGTGTCGAGTCGAACCATTTGGTAATGGCCGCTCATTTTTCCAACCGCTGTTTCAAGACTACAGGCACTTTCGTAAGAGAACAATTCTCCAGTCTCTAGCTTGGGTTGTTCACCTACCACGCCATCTCCGTCAACGATTGTTCGCACACCATTGCTATCAAAAATCTCCCAGTGTCGTCTTAGCAATTTGACTTCAAACGAATTCAAGTTCTCAATCGTAATTCGATAGAAGAACACAAAGTTGTGCTTATCAGGATCCGAGTGCTCTTCGCGATAGCGATGCGACTCTTTAATTCTTATGCCTTCTGTAACGTTGGATGCCATTGCTCAAACAATAAACGTATTAAGGTTTGAATCGGTTGCCTGAAATTGTGCAGATTTGAAAAATTGTTGATAAATACTTACGCTTTCAAATTGCGCATCCAATCCAAAACGAATATGAATTGATCCTTTGGTGCGTCCTTGTGTGTTAGCAAATTGATGTGGTCGTAATCATGAAGATGACCTGTTTTCTTACTTAATATCTTAAACGATAAATTTTTCGAGCTAGCCTGTTTAGCTGTGAATTCACAATCCACTGGGTTGCCCAAGGTTTTATCATCACCTCCGGTAATTGCAAGAATAGCAGAGAAGTCAGCTTTGTTCATCGCCTCCAAGTAATCGAAGCCATCGTACGGATCATTCATTTTAGATCCATCGTAAAGCCAAGTATTGGTCTCGTGATACGTTTTGGCGGTTTCATTATCGGCACCTAGTTTGTATCGTTTAGCATCCAGAAAACCATCTGCTTTCACTTTCCATTTCCCAAAGATTCCCCAAGCTATGTTCAGTTTGTAGAATCGTTCCCAATTCCAAATGCTTATTGCCCGTCTGGTTGCAAAAAGAATCAACCCTTGAACATTGGCTTGTTCTGGATAACGAGCATACCAGCCCATAAGCAAATTCCCACCCCATGAATGAGCGCCTAGCCAAAGCTTCTTTATTCCAGACTTTTGCTGAATCATTTCCACAATCTTCGGAAGATCCTCATTGATCATTTCGGAATTGCCAAAGTCTGAACTTCCATCAATTGCCGGTGTGCTTTTTCCCCGTCCTCTTAAGTCAGGAACGTAGACATCAAATCCATTCTTAGCCAAAAAAGGAGCAAACCCTTTTCCGCTGTCGGTGTAGAAGATTCGCCCATTTTCAATGGAACCATGAATCAGAAGAATTGGTTCACCACCTTCTCTTTCAAACCAACGTTTTATGTGTAGTCGGTCGTTGTTTCCAATCTTAATAAAGAGACTTTCGTCAGCCATTAATTATCAGAATGAAGCGCAAGTCTGTTTCCTTCGGAATCTATGAAATGAGCCAAGAAGCTATGCTCGGCATCTATTCCATTATGTTCTTGCATGGTTGCTATTGTAGATGATGAACAAGTTCAAATATACCCGCTTTGGCAGATGTGAATTAGTTTTGATTTAGTCTTAAAACTTCCTGTGGTTTTAAAGGACTGACGCATCAAAAACCCCTATTTTCGGCATCGCAAAAAAGCATTTCAAATGAACATTCACGAATATCAAGCTAAGTCTATTCTGAGCGCCTCAGGCGTTACAGTTCAAAGAGGAAGAGTTGTTGAAAATGCTGCTGATGCAGTTGCTGCAGCCAAAGAGTTATCCGAAGAAACAGGCACCGAATGGTTTGTGGTTAAAGCACAGATTCATGCAGGTGGTCGTGGTAAAGGAACCGTTACTGAAACGGGTTCTCACGGAGTTGTTCTTGCAAAAGGAATCGACAAGGTTGAGGAAATCGCCAAAGGAATTCTTGGAGGACATTTGGTGACCAAGCAAACCAGCGATGAAGGAAAATTGGTGAGCAAGGTGTTCATCGGTGAGGATGTTTACTATCCTGGTGAAAGCGAGACAGAAGAATTTTACATGAGCGTTTTGCTTAATCGTGAAACGGGGCAGAACATGATTATGTATTCTCCAGAAGGAGGAATGGATATCGAAACTGTTGCAGAGAATACACCGGAGTTGATTTTCCACGAGGAGGTTGATCCAGGTGTTGGTCTTCAAGGTTTTCAAGCCAGAAAGATTGCATTCAACCTTGGGTTGAGTGGTGCCGCGTTTAAGGATATGACCAAGTTTGTTTTTGCATTGTACAATGCATACGTAACAAGCGATTCTGCCATGTTCGAAATCAACCCTGTATTGAAGACATCGGACAACAGAATTATGGCTGTTGATGCAAAAGTGACTTTGGATGCAAATTCACTTTTCCGTCACAAGGATTTCGCAGCTATGCGTGATGAGTCTGAGGAAGATGCAACGGAGGTCGAGGCCGATAAGGTAGGCTTGAACTACGTAAAGCTTGATGGTAACGTTGGCTGCATGGTTAACGGTGCTGGACTTGCAATGGCCACAATGGACATGATTAAGCTTCTTGGTTTTGAGCCAGCCAATTTCTTGGACGTGGGCGGTACTGCTGATGCAGCAAGAGTAGAGCAGGCGTTCAGAATCATTCTCAAGGATCCAAATGTAAAAGCAATCCTTGTAAACATCTTTGGCGGTATCGTTCGTTGTGATCGTGTTGCACAAGGTGTTGTAGATGCTTACAAGAACATGGGAACGATTGATGTTCCAATCATTGTTCGATTGCAAGGAACCAACGCTGTAGAGGCTAAGAAGATTATTGATGACAGTGGCCTGAAAGTAATGTCGGCCATTGCATTGAAAGAAGCAGCTGAGAAAGTGCAAGAGGCGCTTTCTTGATTTGAATCAATAGAAATTTAGAATTGTAAAGCCCTGTGACCTTCTTGGTTACTGGGCTTTTTTATTTCCCCAAAAGGAACATACAAGGCCGCTTATGCAGATGAATGGAAGTGGCTTTCCACTCGTTAATCGATTGCGTTTTGATCTCTTCAGAACTCATTGTAATGTCAACAGCCAGGCAAAGCAAGTGTTGGTTATTGCAGATTCTTAGCACCTCTTCAAAAAGCTTTTGGTTGCGATATGGTGTTTCCATGAAAATCTGAGTGAAACCGGTTCTGGAAACCACGGAATCAAGCTCTTTCAGTTTTCGGGTGCGATCGTGTTTATCAATAGGCAAGTAACCGTTGAACGTAAACCCTTGTCCGTTCAAGCCACTTGCCATAAGGCCGAGTAGGATGGAGGAAGGGCCAATTAGCGGAACCACCTTAATGTTGTAGGTATGTGCTTCAGCGATTAAGATTTGGCCCGGATCAGCCACACCTGGACAACCCGCTTCAGACATCAACCCAATGTCTTTGCCTTGAAGCAGCAATTCCATCGGACGTGAGATCTCATGCTGAGAAGTGCGCTTGTCCAAAAGAATCAATTCCAAGGAATCAAAATCACGCTTGCTTCCTGTTGAACGGATAAAGCGTCTTGCCGAACGTTCATTCTCGACTACTAAATATTCCAATTCGTTTATCAAACGAAGGTTCAGATCTGGAAATAGCTTTTCGTTGACTGTTTCTCCAAGAGAAACTGGAATAAGAAATAGTGTTCCCATGCTCATTTTAAGCTCTTAAGGAAAGCATCACAAGCAAAGTCTAGTAATTCATAAACATGGTTGAATCCATCGTTGTAGTATGGATCTGGAACAGACATTCCTTTTACCTCGTTTCCGTAATCCAACATTAGACTCACTTTTCCAGCATCTTCACTGTTTCTGGCCAGTTGCAAAACATTCGTCTTGTTGGAAATATCCATTACGAGAATATGATCGAATTGATCAAAATCTTCGATTACAAAAGTTCGGGAACGCTGGTCTGAAATGTCCAATCCTTGATTGCGCATTTCCTCTTGGGCCCGTGCATCAGGCTGTTCGTCTTCATGCCAACCGGACGTTCCGGAACTATCGACAATAATATCAATGCCCAGTTCTTCAGCTTTGTGTTTTAGAACGCCTTCTGCCATAGGGCTGCGGCAAATATTGCCTAGGCAGACCATCAATACTTTTGGAGTTGTACCACTCATGTTAAATGAAAACGCCCATGATTAGATGGGCGTTTAAGTTCGGTTTATTGTAGTTGAATTTTTCGATTCAACTCATCGATATATCCTCGGAAACGCTTGTCGGTCTCCATTAGATTATTGACCGTACGACATGCGTGAAGTACCGTAGCGTGGTCTTTACCACCACAGTGTGCTCCGATTGTTGCCAAGGAATTCTTGGTCAAACTCTTCGCATAGTACATCGCAATCTGACGTGCTTGAACAACCTCACGCTTTCGCGTCTTGCTCTTCATTAACTCGATAGGCATGTCGAAGTAATCGCTTACAACCTTTTGGATGTAGTCGATGCTGATTTCTCTAGCCGTGTTCTTAACGAACTTGTCGATCATCTTCTTGGCCAATTCCAAGGTGATGGATTTCTTGTTCAATGAAGCTTGCGCCAACAATGAAATCAATGCGCCTTCCAGTTCACGAATATTCGTGGTGATAGAGTAGGCTAGGTATTCCAAGACCTCATCGGTCAATTCAATACCATCTTGATAAATCTTCTTCTTAAGAATTGCAATCCTGGTTTCCAATTCTGGAACCTGAAGATCTGCAGACAATCCCCACTTGAATCGGGAAAGTAGTCGCTGCTCCATTCCCTGCATTTCTACAGGTGCCTTATCAGCAGAAAGGATCAGTTGCTTACCATTCTGGTGTAGATGATTGAAAATGTGGAAGAATACGTCCTGCGTTTTCTCCTTCCCTGATAGGAACTGCACATCATCTACAATAAGCACATCTATCATTTGATAGAACTGCACAAAATCGTTTTGGGTGTTATTCTTTACAGAATCGATGAACTGATGTGTGAATCGCTCGGAAGAAACGTAGAGCACGGTCTTCTCAGGATGATTCTCCTTAATCTCAATTCCGATGGCATGTGCCAAGTGTGTCTTTCCAAGACCTACACCTCCATAAATCAATAATGGGTTGAAAGCTGTTCCACCTGGCTTCTGAGCTACTGCAAAACCTGCAGAGCGCGCCAAACGGTTGCAATCGCCTTCTATAAAGTTCTCTAGGTTGTAGTTGGGGTTAAGTTGAGATTCAATCTTAATCTTCTTCAACCCAGGAATCACGAATGGATTCTTGATACCCGTATTCTTATTCAAATCAATCGGCATGGTAACCGGAACGTTCTTGGTGGTTGCCGAATTGGTCGGAACCTTAACCGAATACGGCTTTGAACTGTTGTAAGCGTTTTCCATGATAATGGAATACTCCAACCTTCCTTCCGCTCCTAACTCCTTTTTTACGGTTTTTTTAAGAAGATCGATGTAGTGTTCCTCCAGCCATTCATAAAAGAACTGGCTAGGTACCTGAATTGTAAGTACGCTGCGTTCCAATTTAATAGGAACGATGGGCTCAAACCAAGTTGAGAAACTCTGGTAAGGAACGTTGTCTTTGATGATGTCTAAGCATCGTCCCCACGCATCGATGTATTCTTTCTTCATTGTATCGTAGTCAACTATATAAGAGTTAGTAACTTATGCAATTAAATTCACGGAACCCCGCATAGATTGCGGTACCTGCGAATTCAACGGAAACAAAAGTTCAATTAAAAAAGGTGAAAAAAAAACGTTTTTGCTATTGACTTTGTCAAAAGATTATGCCAAATGGGTACCGTTTACCATCTTGCCATCATCATCGAAAAACAGACTTAATTTTCCGAGTCTGATTCCAGCCCATCCAGCCTGACAAATCATCACTTTTCCATGACCATTATTGGCTACTATTTCGGGTTGATCTAGAAAGGTGTGGGTATGACCTCCAAGTATAACATCAATATTTTCAGACTGTTGCGCCAGAGTTATATCCGATACCTTGTTGGAGTCGTATTTATAGCCAAGGTGGGACAAGCACACCACAACATTACATTTCAGTTCATTACGTAAGTAATTACTCACACTGTTAGCCGATTTAATGGGGTTTAAATAGCCTATTTTCCCGTAAAGGTTGGGGTTAACCAAACCTTCGAGCTCGATGCCGATTCCGAAAACGCCAATTCGTAATCCGTCAATTTCGAACAATTTGTGTGGAAAAACGTGTTTTTGCAGTTCAGAATCACCCAGATTATAGTTTGAATTCAAAAAAGGGAAGGATGCGTTGGGCATTTGGCTAACCAAGCCGGAAACTCCGTTATCGAAATCATGGTTTCCTAAAGTGGCTGCATCATATCCAATCTGGCTCATCAATTTGAATTCCAACTCACCTCCATAATAATTGAAGTAAGGTGTGCCCTGAAAAATGTCACCCGAATCGAACAGCAACACGTTTTTTTCAGCGACTCGTTCTTGTTCGACTAATGTGGCAATTCGGGACAACCCGCCAAGTCCTGCGTACTTTCCATCGGTCAGTGGAAAAGGATCGATTCTACTGTGAAGGTCGTTGGTGTGTAGAATTGTGAGTTTGCGAGGGCCAGATCCTTTAATGAAATTGCAACCAGCAGAACCAAGGACTCCAATTCCAGCGCCTAAAATGGCTGAATTTCGTATGAAGCTTCTTCTCTTCATTTGATAGTTATTCTATTATCAATCTTGGGGTTGAGAGATTGTCCAGTTTTTCCAACTTCTTCGAAATTTTCAAGAATTGCATCACGGAGTTTCAGATCAAGACTAATTCTGCTGACCGGGGATTTGAAAAAGCTCATGTGATCACCTCCATTAGCTAAGTAGTCAGTTGTTACAACGTAGTAATTCCGGTCAACGTTGATTTCCTTTTGACCGATCTGAACCTTTGGAATATTCTCCTCCTTGTCAATGTCAATACGCATGTTACTGATTGGCTGTCCGTTAACTCTAACCAAGTAGTCAATCAATGAAGTAAGGCTATCAGGTGAGAGCTCCACAATTACCAGTTCGTTCTCAAACGGCATTAGCTCAAATACTTTCCGAACCAAAATTTCTCCTTCTGGTAGATTCACTCTCAATCCTCCAAAATTCAGTAAACACAAATCAGGGGTTGAAAGCGATTTAGCAGCGCATTCTTTTAAAGCTCTTTCAAAGCTCAGATCAGCAATTAAATTCCCCAAAAGACTTTCGGGCGACTCCTTATATATAATGGTGTCGGTTTTGACTAAGATCCGATTCATTTCTCCTTCAATCAAATCTCGATATGGCGCGATTAATTCTTCAGTCAACGAATTCTTCACAATGGTGGAATCGATTGAAATAGGATTCCAGCTGGAAACTGGCTGTTCAGGTTCTGAACAGCCGATGGTCAAGATTGAAACGAACAGTACCCAAAGACGCATGCAGCAATGATAGGAATCTGAAATCATTCATCCTTTTATTTTGGTTATCTGGAAATGTAAAGAACCTTCCTTCGTCAGGGAAACAAAGAGAACGTATTTCGACTTTAGCTTGTATCGCTGAGGAACGAAGCGTCTCAGCATCAACGAACTTGCTAAACGAGGGAAATTGCCTTTTTCGTTCTCATGATATTTGGAATGCAAATTACATTTGCAGCATGTTCAAGCACGAAACTAAAATTGTTACCCGATACGCTGAAGTTGACCGAATGGGGTATGTCTATTATGGCAATTATGCCACGTACTTTGAAGTTGCTAGAGTAGAGGCAATGAAAGAATTTGGTCTGTCTTATTCTGATTTGGAGGATGCTGGAATATTAATGCCGGTGGTGCATTTCGAGATTGATTATAAGAAGCCAGCCTTCTATGATGAAGAGTTGACCGTTGCTTGTACAATCAAAGAATTGCCAAGATCGAGGATGAATTTCTACTATGAAACGTTCAACGCAAGTGGGCAACTTCTAAATACCGCGATGACTCAATTGGTTTTTGTAAGCACAGAAACAAACAGGCCAACGAAGGCTCCAGATGAGTTGGTGCAAGCTTTGAAGAAAGTGATGGGCTGACCTACTTGGTCGTTAGAACGAAGATGTCTTCGTTATCCTTTTTCATAAGATACTTTTCGCGTGCAAATCGTTCCAATCGCTCTTGATTGGTAGCAAGCACATTCAAATCTTCTTGGCTTTTTCGAATCTCCTTAGAGTAGAATTCCATGCTTTCTTCCAGCTGTGAAACCTTGTGAGTTCCACGTACTTGATCAATCATACTGTTTTCATCGAAGAAGCTGACCCATAAAACGAAAGCCACACCGGTGAACACATACTTGTTCCGAATAATCGGATAAGCCTTGAACCAGAATTCTTTTACGCGTTCCATTGGCACAAAATTAACTGGAGATTGAAGAAGAGTTAAAGAATCAGATTCGATTAATCAACGGGTAGCTGTTCATTATGGTGTGGTCAGGTCAGAACAAACCTAATTGACCTTTCGGTGGTCTTTTAAATGCGCCCAAATTGAAAGCTGGCATTTTCTGTCCTGATAGATATTTCTGTTTTGCGAGGGTCATCGTATCTCGAATTGCTAGGGCTCGTTTTCCTTCACCCTTCATTCTTACATGAGAACGATGATCGGAAACAGTCCCTCCGTGGCAATCAGCGATGGCGTTTAGGATTTTATCCTTTTTGTTCGGCATTGACCGTTCAAGCCATTCGGTGAAAATCGGTTCAACCGGCCCGTTTAATCGGGCAATGATGTGAGAGACTTCACGTGCCCCATTTCCGGCCAGTGTTTCTACGAGCGGAATGATTTCGTGATCCGTTAATCCAGGAATGATTGGCGCAACCAAAACTGATACAGGTATTCCGGCATTTGAAAGTTCCCGAATGGTTTTCAAACGTTGAGTAACCGCAGAAGCTCTGGGCTCTAAAAGTTGTCTTGTGCTATCATTCAATGTGTTCAGCGAAACAACCACATGCACTAAATTGTCTCGGTTAAGGTCAATAAGCAAATCGATGTCTCGAAGCACCAAACTGTTTTTGGTGATGATGCTTACTGGGTTTCGATACTCTGCAAATACTTTTAAAAGTGAACGCGTAATTCCCATTCTACGCTCAATGGGTTGATAGCAGTCCGTGTTTCCCGAAAGCATAATTCCAGAAGATTGCCATTGCTTCTTCTCAAAAGCCGTTCGAAGCAGATCGGGCGCATTCTTTTTCACGAGAATGTTCGTTTCAAAATCCAATCCTGGCCCGTAGCCCCAATATTCGTGGGTTGGTCTTGCGTAACAATAGCTGCAGCCATGCTCACAACCTTGATACGGGTTGATGGAGAAATCCATCGGAACGTCTGAGTTCGGTACCTTATTTATTATCGTTTTTGGATAAACCTCGAAGAACTTCGTCCTAACAGGATTGTCAACATCGGCTTCATACACGTCTTCAAAGAATGGTTCACGATGTTCCTTTGCGAATCTGTTGGGTAGATCGTTTTGGGCACCTCGTCCTTTTATCCTTGATTCCTGCATTGTGGTTTTGCCTGTCGAAATGATCAACACAGCGACACAAACAATTTACCTTTTCATTAAATCGATATGGCAAGTCAGCCTTGTTTTTTGTTAACGATCACGAAGGTGATAAACGAGACATAGACGTTCTATAAACAAGATTATCTTCGCGATCTCAAAACGGGTAAAAAACATGAAAAATCTCTTTGTTGTATTACTAGCTCTTCCTTTAGGAGTGTTTGCTCAAAGTCTTAATGGTGTTGAAAGTGTGGAATACGACCCGATTAATAATCGTTATCTCGCATCTTCGGATAACACCAGTATAGTGGCCATTGCACCAGATGGAACGCTTTCTCATTTTGGCTCTGGATTAGACGCCAACTATGGAATGGAAGTAATGGGCAACACACTTTTTGCCATTGTCGGGACGCATGTTTACGGCTATGATCTCACAACGGAAACTGAGGTAATGGACATAAATATTTCCGGTGCTGGGTTTTTAAACGGTATGGGAAGTGATGCTTCGACAAATAGAATTTGGGTGTCTGATTTTAGCAATGACAGAATTTATGAGATAGATGCGTCTGACCTTGGGAGTCCAACTTCATCCATGGTGGTAACAAGTACAAATTACCAACCAAATGGTGTTTATCACGATGCTGCAAATAACCGTCTACTGTACGTTACATGGGGCACAGGTAGAGTAGTAGAGGTTGACTTAACAGATTATTCTCAAACCCTAATTGTAAACGTTGGAGTAAACAGCATAGATGGAATTGATTCCGACAATGACGGAAACTATTACCTAGCTCACTGGAGCCCGGCTGGAATCACGAAATACAACAACGATTTTTCTTCTTCTGAGAATATATCTGTTCTAGGTATCAGTAGTCCAGCAGATATTTGTTATGCATTGGGACCTGATTCACTTGCTATTCCGGGTGGAAATCAGGTTCGGTTTGTAGGCTTTGAAAGTGCAGTTGGAATTGAACAATCTGTGTCAAATCAAGAATTGAACATCTATCCAAACCCTGCTGGAAGAAATTCAGTTATCACTTATAACCTTGAGGGAGAGGAAAAGGTGACATTAACATTACATGATGTTTCAGGAAAGCTGATCTCTGAATTAGCATCTGGAACTCATCAACCTGGAACATACACAATTGCTTTGGCGGGTTTTGATCTTGCCGAAGGAACTTACGTTTGTAAATTGAATAAAAGTGGAGTGACCACATCATCAACATTTATCTACTCAAAATGAAATTAAACCGAATACTGCTAGGGCTGGCAGCAACTGCTACGTTTGCAACCAGTGCGTTTGCACAGGATACAATTAGAAACCGTGAAGACGGTGAATACTTCTTCACCATTGTAAAAAACTTGGATGCAAATCCGGTTGAGAGCCAAGACCGAACAGGTACGTGCTGGAGTTTTTCAACGCTTAGCTACCTAGAATCTGAATTGCTACGTACCGGAAAAGGAAAGCACATCTTATCAGAAATGTACATCGTACGTAAGGCATACGAGGACAAAGCAGTGAACTACGTTCGAATGAACGGCCACTTCAACTTTGGAGCTGGTGGTGCATTTCAAGACATTCCTTACGTGATTAAGAAGTACGGTATTGTACCTCAGGTGGAATATATCGGACGTGAGTATGGTGGCGAAAAACACAATCATGCTGAGATGGATGATATCCTGAAGGCTACAATGGAGGTGGTTGTAAAAAATCCTCAAAAAACGTTGACCAAATCTTGGAAGAAGGCTGTAAGCGGAATTCTTGATGCCTACTTAGGCGAAGAGCCAGAAACGTTCACTTACGAAGGAAAAGAGTACACACCGGCTTCTTTTGCTGACGAATTGGGATTGAACATGGATGATTACGTTTCATTGACTTCATACACGCATCACCCATTCTATACAAAGTTCAATCTTGAGATTCCTGATAACTGGGCGTTCGGACTTTCTTACAACGTACCTCTTGATGACATTACGAGAGTGATGGATCATGCCATAAACACAGGATACACGTTTGCGTGGGGTGCCGATGTTTCTGAAAAAGGATTCTCTTTCAAGAATGGCCTAGCAATTACGCCAGTTGATGAGGAGACTGTCAAGGTAAAAGGGAAAGACAACAAGCACTTTAGCGATGCAGGTGCAGAAAAGATTAGTTCTGCTTTTGACGAGCCTGTTGAAGAAAAGTGGGTGACCCAAGAAGAGCGCCAAGAGGCGTTTGATAATTACCAAACCACTGATGATCACGGTATGCACATCACTGGATTAGTAAAGGATCAGAAAGGAAACGATTACTACCTCGTTAAAAACTCTTGGGGCTTGAAGCACAATGATTGCGATGGATATTTCTACGCATCAAAGGCATACGCTCGTTCTAAGACGATGAACATCTATCTTCACAAAGATGCCATCCCGAAAGACCTTAAAAAGAAACTTGGCCTCTAAGCCGAGCGAACATAAAGATGTAAACGTGCTAGGCAGGATATTAATCCTGCCTATTCGTTTTTATCAATACAGCATTTCGCCAATGCTGCCTCGTACCTGTAGGCACACACCAACGTGCTCGAGTTACACGATTGAGGCAGTTGAGGAATGGGGCGTTAAGGGAATCTGGTTGGGAATGAAACGCCTTTCTAAGTGTCATCCTTGGGGAACGAGTGGCTATGATCCTGTGCCTAAAAAAGGCTTTCCGGAAAAAAGGCAATAGAGAAATTTAAAGGTTGATTTTTCGAGTAATCAACGTATTCCCGCCTAAGAGTTGAAGAATATAAATTCCAGTTGGTAATCCTCCGGTATTAAATGTGGCTCGGTCACTTTTTACGCTGACGCTTTCAATAATGGAACCGGTCAAATCGTACAACTGAGCCGATTGAACTCCTCCAGCCTGAACTCGCAATTGGCCAACACTTTTTGTGATGATGAGCTTATTAGTGGTAGTGAAGTCCTCAGCTCCAACGAGGGTGCTTGCCGAAATACTGAACGTATCCGTTGAAAGCGGATCATTTACATCTGAAATCACCCATTTTGCCGTTGCCGAACCAAGTGTAGATCCAGGTGAAAAACTCACTTTAACCTGAGCAGCTTGCAATGGATCCAAACCGTAGAGCACATCAAATTCGCCAGGTGCTGAACAAAATGTTGGTGTGCACAGAAAAATATCCCAATCGGAGGGTGCCGAAACATCCAGCACTTCCATTCTCAGATCGAGCTCCGCGTTGGTTAAGTTTGATTGAATGGCCTCCACGGATGTGGTTGTTTCAAGTATCGCTACAATATCTTCTGAATCAACGGAAATTGAATTGGACTGGCCAATTGCTGAAACAGAGAGCAAAGTGAAAATGACAGTGGCCAATCCTTTCATGTTCACGAAGATCGGTCAACAGAACGAATTGAAAAGAACAATGGCCGACAGTTGTCTGTCGATTACTTACTAAGCGAGGCCTCTATAGTCCCTACCTTTAACGACAAGTATTGCTATACTTGACTGATAGATGACTGGCGACATTCGACATAGCGGAAGTGATGATCATTATCGGATTCTATTTGAAATAGCTCCGATCAGTATTTCTATTGCCAGTTTGGATGATTCTATAATCGATGTTAACCCTCAGTTCACCAAATTTTTGGGGTACGCGAAAGAGGAGGTTATAGGTAATTCATTTTCAGATTTAACTCACCCAGATGAGGCGGAAAAGAGCTTGAAACATTACAATGAGATGATCAATGGGAACATCGATCACTTCAGTATGGAGAAACGTTACTTGACAAAAGACGGTAGGTGGGTTTGGGGTCACTCGGTTGCAGTTTTACTGCCAGGTTCGGACGGAGAACCCGATAGGGTTCTTGCGATGCAACAGGACATAAATGAATTAAAGGGGATTGAAAATGACTTGAAGGAAAAGGAGTCTTTTCTTCGGTCGGTCACAGACAATTTGACCGAAGGAGTTCTGGTAGTCGGTAAAGACGGCTACCTCAAGTACGTTAACAGAACTGCCCAGAAATTTACCTCACTCGAAACAACAGACATTCACGTGAAAGAATGGGCGTCAGCATTTGGTATTTTCTCTGCTGATCAAGTTACGTTACTCGAATTGAATGACCGACCAATATTGAAGGCACTCTCCGGTGAATCCGTGATTGGGCTGCCGATATATGTTAGGCAAACTGCTTCTGGTAAAGGGACACATATCCTTATTGATGCTGTACCAATACTAGATGAGGATGGAAATGTTGAAAGTGCCCTAGCTCTCTTTAGAGATATATCCGACTTACGAAAGGTTGAGGAAAGGCTAGATGCAGGTACATCTCAAATTAAGGCGTTGCTGGAGTCGGTGCCGGATATGATTGTGAGATTAGACAGTTTGGGACGATTTCGATATGTGAAGGAAAACACGTCAGACCATTTTGCTTTCTTCCCTAAAAACTTGTTAGGTAAGAATATTTCTGAAGTGTTCGGTCCAAGTGATTCCGCAGCCCATTTAGGTTATGTTTTGAAAGCATTGAAAACTGAGCAGCTACAGCGGTATGAAACTGTATTGGAAGTGAAAGGCGAGAACAGACTTTTTGAAATTCGGATGATGAAGGCTGGTCAAGATGAGGTGACTGTATTAATCCGTGATTTCACGGAAGCACATCAGAAAGAACTAGATCGTGAAGAGAAAGAGGCGCGGCTTGTCGCATTGATTGAGGCTTGGCCAGATCTGCTCTTCAGACTTTCGGGTGATGGTGTGTTTCTGGAATATAAGGTGGAAAAAGACGAGGAATTGCTGGTGTCGCCAAGCATATTCCTCGGAAAAAACATGACCGAGATTCTTCCTCCTTATTTGTGCGAGCTCTTTCTTCCAGTTATGGCTAAGGCGATTAAAACTGGAAAGGTTCAAACAGTTGATTATCAGGTGGAAATGCCCCAAGGAACGTTGGATTATGAGGCGAGGATCGTTGGCTTGGGAAATGGCGAATTGGTTTTTTATGGACGGAATATTTCGGATAGAAAAAATCAGGAGAAAGAAATTATTTCTGCCAACAAGCAGCTTGAAGCTCAAACCGAACATCTTGTAGAATTAAATAAGGAACTGGAGCAGTACGCTTATTACGCTGCACATGATATAAAAGGGCCCGTAAATAATATGAGGTCTTTGCTCGAAATGTTAAGGGAAGAGAAAGGAGTAAAGCAAGAGTCTATGCATCTGCTTGATAAAGTAGATCAATCAATCAAAGAGATGAAGCGAATCATCAAAGCGTTGAATGATGTGTTAGACATGAGAAAGGGATTAGATATTAGAGCAGAAAGAGCGAGTATATCAAAAACCGTTGTACAGGTCACAGCAGCCCTTAGTGAGATCATTAGATCAAATGGTGTTCAAGTGACCAAAAAGATAATTTCCAAGGATGATATTCGCATCTCTTCGACACATCTTCATAGCGTATTACAAAATTTGATATTGAACGCCATAAAATATAGAGACCCAGAAAAAAAGGCTTGGGTGAAGATGGAAACGCACAGTAAAGATGGAGCAACCATCATAGAAGTTTCTGATAACGGTTTAGGGTTTGATCAAGAAAGAATTGGAGATCGAGTATTCGATGTCTTCAAACGATATCATGATCATGTGCCGGGCAAAGGAATTGGCCTGTATCTTGTAAGGTCGATTGTAGAATCTTACAATGGAACCATAGAGGTTGTTAGTGAATTGAAAATTGGCAGTAAATTTGTCATCACGATTCCCGAAGAATGAAAGCGTATCGAAGCATAATGTTGGTTGATGATGACCCAATTAGTAATTTTATTACTGAGTCCAGATTGCGCGTTATCAGCAAGGATTTTAGAATTCAACGCTTTTCCAATGGCAGAAAGCTGCTCGATTTTTTCGAAACAAAGTGGGAAAATGAAGATGAGTTCTTTCCTGCCTTGATGCTTTTAGATTTGAATATGCCGGTAATGGACGGTTTTGAATTTTTGAGCAAGTTTCAATCGCTAAAAAACTCAGATAAATGTGATGTGGTTATTCTATCAAGCTCGACTAGAGATGTTGATAAAGAAACCTCGAAAGAATATCCTCAGGTTCTGGGATATATAGAAAAGCCGTTTGACGGTGATCAGTTTTTGGCGCTGATCAAGTAATTACTTCTCGAACAGTTTGTTTAGTTGTGCTTCTGAGAATTCAACAACAATTGGTGATCCGCCAGGCGTTCTATTCCAAGAATTACACTGCATCAATTCCGTGATCAACCAAGTAATTTCATCTTCGCTCATGTTTCGGTTTCGCTTAGAGGAACGAAACGCAAGTCGTTGAGCCAGCCGATCCATTCTTTTTAGGCCCGTTAGATCACCGCCTGTTTCAATGCACTCTATTAACTCTTCAATAATTCCTTTCAGGTCTGAAGAGGGTATATAATTGGCCATCCCTCGTACCACGAAGGAGTTCTGACCAAACTCTTCCATTTCAATCCCAAGACGCATAAGATCTCCCAAATGCTGTTTTAGCAAATGAGATTCTGCAGAATTCAATTCAACCTGTATTGGGAACAGCTGCTGCTGAGAAGGGATCCTGTTCATCGCCAGATCCTTGATCAACTGCTCATAAAGAACACGTTCGTGCGCTCGTCTTTGGTCAATCAATAGCATTTTCCCTTCCCATTCGGTAGCAACGAACCGCCCAAGTAATTGTAACCCTTTTGTTTTTACCTGACTGAATTCGTGCGAAACAGGAATTGAAGTTTGAGGTTGAGATGGACTTTCACTATTAGCCAATTTTTCATTCAATCGATCCCAGGCATCGATAGCTGATCGGCTGGGTTTGGTTGGCAAAACATCCATCGAACCGAGGTTGGGAAGTTCAGGTCTTGTATCTGTTGGTGTTATTCCAGGTTGAACAATTCTCAGGTCTGATGGAGTAGGAGAGGGATTGAAAGTTGTTTCCTGCTCAAAATCCAATGCCGGAGCAATATTGTATTTGCCTAAAGATTGACGGGTTGCTGATCTGATAATGGCATAAACCGCTCGTTCATCCTCAAACTTAACTTCTGTTTTAGTAGGATGAATATTGATATCGATAAATGAGGGATCCACTTCAATATGAATGAAATATGCTGGAAAACTCTTCTCTTTCAACAGGTCTTCATAGGCGGACGAGACAGCATGATGTAAGTAGCCGCTTCTTACAAACCGTCCATTCACAAAAAAGTATTGATCCCCTCTGGTCTTCTTTGCGAATTCCGGTTTGCCTACAAAACCATGAATCTTGGCCATACTCGTAGACTCCTCAATGGGTACTAGTTTCTCATTGTATCCTTTGCCAAAGATGTCTACGGTACGTTGTCTTAAATTGCTTGGCCGCAGATTGTAAACTTCCTCGCCATTGTGATGTAAGGAGAATTGAATGTCTGTATGAACCAAAGCCACTCGATGGAATTCCTCCAAAATGTGCTTCATTTCAACATGATCCCGCTTGAGGAATTTTCTTCTAGCAGGAACATTAAAAAACAGATTCTTGACCGAGACGGATGTTCCAACCGGACATTGACAAGCCTCCTGATTTTTCAACTCGGTGCCTTCAACGTAAAGTCGAATGCCAACTTTATCATCGGCTTGTCTTGATTTGATTTCTAAATGGGCAATGGCAGCAATGGACGCCATGGCTTCGCCTCTAAACCCTTTTGTTTTGATCTCAAATAAATCATCAGCATTGCTAATCTTAGATGTAGCATGACGTTCCAAACTCATTCTAGCATCGGTTGAGCTCATACCAGAGCCATCATCAATTACTTGAATCAATGTTTTGCCAGCTGTGGCAACGATGAGTTGAACCTGTCCAGCTTTGGCATCAATAGCGTTTTCGAGCAGTTCTTTTACAACGGAAGCGGGACGTTGAATAACCTCGCCTGCAGCAATTTGATTCGCCACATGATCTGGCAATAACTTGATGATATCCGCCATGCTTTTAGCCTAATTCTATAATAGCGAAGGCAACGATGGCCAGAAATGTGACAATCAAAATCATTCTTATCCTACGGTCTAAGGCTTCCTTTTTAAGAAGCCCATCTGAGCCAGGTAAGCTCCCGGTATACCCTTGACGAATTCTGGTGGAAGCATTCTTGGAATCATACTTGCCAGTTTTAGCTTCTTCAACCATCCGGTCTAATTCTTCCTTGCGCTCCTTTTTTACGTCAAAGTAAAGAGGTTTGTGTTGGAAAACCCGATGACTTGGTGTCTTGAAAAGGCTAAACTTTACGGCCATATGGCAAAGGTAGTGGGTTCGGATGTGAGAATTGCGTTCGAATTGGGAAATCTTACGGTGACCTTTGTAAATCCATCGATACTCATTCCCTACTTTCGCAGGCTAATTTGAAACTTGATGCAAAACCCCATTTATAACGAGGCAGGAAAAGCTGGGCTGATCATGGGATTGGTGACCATCGTGATTACAACTATCGCGTATGCCATCGACTACACCATAATGGCCAACATGTCCTATGGCTTTGGCATCATGGCCCTGCTCTTGGCAATGATTATCTACTTCTACGTTAATTGGAGAAAAGAAAGAGGTGGGTATGTTTCATTTAAGGAAGCGTACATGTTTGGTTTGCTAACCATGATTATGAGTGGAGTAATCAATCTGATGTACACGGCTGTTTTGTACGGAATAATCGACCCAGAACTACCCAATAAATTGTTCGATGCAGTTGTAGAAAGCACCGTAAGAATGATGGAAAGCTTTGGCTTGCCAGATTCTGAAATTGACAAGGCAATTGA
>JBLFWJ010000050.1:0-18447 GCA_047611425.1 Bacteroidia bacterium
GCCGATGCATCTATTCGGTGCGTTGGGTTTTCTCAATTTTACCGTTGGATTTGCGATTGCTGTTTATTTGGCGGTTGCAAAGTTTGTTTGGTTGGAATACAAGATGACCGAACGGCCACTATTCTATTTTGGGCTGCTTGCAATGATTATTGGAACTCAACTCTTCTTGACCGGATTTTTAGCCGAAATGGTGTCAAGAAATGCAAGTAACAGAAATCATTATTTGATAGGTGATCGCCTTGGATTCTCAGCCGATAAACCTGCTGTCTAACAACTGATCTTTCCGCACAACCTTCCTGATTTCACTCGTTGATTAGGGTGAACCGATTATGTATTTTCGCGCGCCTTAAAAGCACGAAACGAAAAATTTATTGCGATGAAAAATCATCTAATTTCTGGAGGATGCGGATTTGTTGGCCGAAATATGGTCAAGCGATTGTACAACACCACTCAGGATCGTGTCTTATTTGTTGATGATCTTACAGTTGGTACCGATCCTTCAACTTGGTTGGGATTACCAAAAGTGAAGGAAGATGGTGACCTCAGTATTTGGGGAGAAGATGAACGATTGATTTTTATCAAAGATGACTTCCGTGAAGTTCTTCGAAGTCTGGTTCAAAACCCAGAATATTTTCAAGAGACCTACGGTTTAGATTTAATTCGATTTGCAGATGTGTTCCATTTTGCTGCCATAGTTGGTGGTCGAGCTATGATCGATGGTGACCCCATGAAAGTGGCTTTGGATCTTGCGATTGATGCTGAGTTTTTCCACTGGATTACACGACACAATCCAGAGCGAGTGCTTTACCCAAGTTCAAGTGCAGCTTACCCAGTGAGTAAGCAAACAGAGGAAGGAGCAATTCAACTTCAGGAATCTGACATTGATTTTGCCAACATGGGCGAGCCAGACATGACGTATGGCTGGACAAAATTGACTGGTGAATTCCTAGCTAAGATCGCAGCTTCACACTACGGAATTAAGATTGTTTGTATTCGACCATTCTCTGGTTATGGAGAGGATCAGAATTACTCTTACCCAGTTCCAGCAATTGCAAAACGTGCGGTGCATCAGGAAAAACCATTTGAAGTTTGGGGAACTGGGCATCAAGGCAGAGACTTCGTTCATATTGATGATGTGTTGGATTGCACGCTACTTGCAATGGACAAGATTCATGATGGAACAGCCATCAATATTGGAATGGGGAAGTTGACTTCGTTTAGAGAGATTATCAGCATATTCATGGATATTGCTGGTTACAAGACCGATATCAAGTGCTTGCTCGACAAGCCTGTTGGCGTTCATTCTAGATATTGCTCAATGGATTATGTGGAAAACCGATTGGGTTGGAAACCGAAGATTTCAATTGAGGAAGGGTTGAGACGAGTGTACAACGCTGTTGCAGAGAAGGAGGGAAAGAATGTCTGATAACCGTTCGGTTGTCTGTTTCGGGGCAGGCCCAGCTTTTAAAGGCGGCATGTCCAATTACAATACTTCGCTTGCCAAAGCGCTCGATAAATCGGGCGAAAAGGTGCACATCGTTTCTTGGATACAACAGTACCCGAGCATCGTTCCGCGTGAATTCGTAGATAAAGTCAGTCGACTCGATTTCTTGGAGGGAACTCAGATTGAGTGTCGATATATCACCAATTATAATAATCCACTCACCTATTCGGAAACAGCCAAGCACATTGCTTCGCTCAATCCTAAAAAGGTTATTATTCAATGGTCAATTGCCATTCAGGGCCTTCCGATTGGAAGAATTGTAAGGAAGCTCAAGAAGATTTGTGATTGCGAAGTGATACTCGATCTTCATTTTGTGATTCAGAAAGAGCAAAGCAACATCGATGTGAGGTTGACCAAATATGGGATTTCACAAGCTGACAGCTTCATCGTTCACGCCTTAAAAACGTTTGAGGAATTGAAGGAAGTCTTCCCGAAAAAGAAGTTTGATCTTACTTTTTCCGGGGAACGAAAGTTGAAGGATCAAAGCAATGGAACCCCTGTTATCAAGTTGTTCCATCCGATTTACGATTTGTATCAGCCCGATCCGAAATTCGATACGGAAGCGTTTAAAAAGCAAATTGGAGTAGGCGAGAAGGTGTTCTTGTATTTCGGTTTTATCAGAAAGTACAAAGGCCTTCATAATGCGATTAAGGCTTTCAAATTGGTGGCCGATCAGCGGGATGATGTTTCGTTTCTAATCTGTGGAGAATTGTTTTGGAACACAATGGATTCCAACAGCTTTATCACAAAGGTGAAGAAGGCATTGTTTGGAGTCGCGAAGAAGATATTCCTCGGAAACAAAGAGGACGAAAAGGATTATAATCCGCTCAAACTAGTGGATGAGTTGGGGCTTCAGAATCGAACTTCGGTTTTTAGTGAGTTCATTCCAAACGAAGACGTGGCCAAGTATTTTCAAATTGCCGATGCCGTAGTCTTGTTCTATGAAACCGCCACGCCATCGGGAATTGAATCGCTGAGCTACAATTTTGATTTGCCCATTCTTGCAACAGAAGTAGGGCATTTTCCAGAAACGATTAAAGAGGGAGAGAACGGGTACATGGCCAAAGCAGAAGACGTTGAGTCTATGGCCAGAACCATGATCAAAATGCTCGATAACCCGATTCCCGCAGAGAACGTGGCTAAGTTCAAAGATTCAATGAGTTGGGAAGCCTATTGTGAAGCAATTCTTATTAGCTAATATTGCTAAGTGTTTGGGTCTTTTCTGATCAAACAATGTTCTAGTTTATCTAAATCTCCTATCGGCCTGATAGCCCAATAAAAACAGGCTTTTTCACCTCTTTCAAGCGGGGTATTATTGTCTATATTTGCCGCTATTTTTAGCACGTGGAAAACAACAAACCTACCGTAGAAAAAAAGATCCAAATGGTGGATCTCGTAAGCCAGTACGAACGAATTCAGCCAGAGGTTGATGAGGCCGTGATGAACGTGATTCGTTCAAGCATGTTTATCGGTGGACCAGAGGTTAAGTCTTTTCAAGCTGAGCTTGAAGAATACTTAGGCGCCAAGCATGTGATTCCATGTGCCAATGGTACTGATGCATTGCAAATTGCAATGATGGCGCTTGGTCTTGAGCCAGGTGACGAAGTGATTACACCAACTTTCACCTACATCGCAACAGCGGAGGTGATTGGTTTGCTAAGATTAACACCAGTTTTGGTAGATGTTGACCCAGAAACATTCTGCATTGATATTGAGCAGATGGAACAAGCAATCACATCAAACACAAAAGCAATTGTTCCTGTGCATCTATATGGCCAATGTGCCAATATGGAAGCCATTATGGCAATTGCAAATAAGCATGATATAGCGGTAATTGAGGATACTGCCCAAGCAATCGGGTCAGATTATACATTCAATGATGGTGCGGTAGCTAAGGCCGGAACCATCGGAACGTTTGGTACAACATCATTTTTCCCATCTAAGAATTTGGGATGCTACGGTGATGGTGGAGCCATATTTACAAATGATGATGAATTAGCTGGGTCGGCAAGAATGATTGCTGCACACGGTCAAAGTGCTCAATACATTCATGATGTGATTGGCTGTAATAGCAGACTGGACGCCATTCAGGCTGCTGTTCTGCGTATTAAGCTTCGTCACTTGGATGATTACGCCACTCGGAGATTGGCTGTAGCGGATAAATATGATGCGGCTTTTGCTGCTTCCGATAAAATCAAAACACCGGGTCGAAACCCTAGTTCAACCCACGTATTTCATCAATATACTTTGGTGTTAAATGGGGTTGATCGTGACGAGATGAGGAGCTTTCTAGGTGAATATGGAATACCGGCAATGATTTATTATCCGATTCCATTACATGGCCAGAAAGCCTTTGAGAACGCGCATTTCGATAAGGATAAGTTTGATGTGACAGACCACCTTTGTGCTAATGTGATCTCTTTGCCAATACACACAGAAATGGATCCTGAAGTCCAGGATCATATTATTAAACACGTACTTGAATTCGTAAACAAGTAATTTTTGAATAGATGGAAATAGCGGTAGTTGGAACAGGATATGTAGGACTCGTTACTGGAACGTGTCTGGCCGAAACGGGAAACAACGTGGTTTGCGTTGATATTGACGAGGCAAAGGTTCAAAAGATGAAGGACGGCATTGTGCCGATCTACGAACCACATTTAGATGTGATTTTTGAGCGTAACATCCGACAAGGAAGATTGCGTTTCACAACAGATTTGGCAGAGGCGATTGGCCCTGCCAAGATTATCTTTTTGGCTTTGCCAACGCCTCCAGGCGAGGATGGGTCAGCTGATCTTTCATACATTTTAGGGGTAGCAGAGCAATTGGGTGAAATGATCACTGAATACAAGGTGATTGTAGATAAGAGCACCGTCCCTGTTGGAACTGCCGATAGAGTTACTGCAGCTATAGCAGCAAAAACGGATGTTGAGTTCTCAGTAGTTTCTAATCCAGAATTCTTGAGAGAGGGGTTTGCTGTAGATGATTTCTTGAAGCCTGACCGGGTGGTAATCGGTACAGATTCGGAGAAAGCGATGAAAGTGATGGAGGAGCTTTATAAGCCATATGTCCGTCAAGGAAACCCAATCATCTTTATGGATGAGCGATCTGCCGAGCTGACTAAATATGCTGCTAACAGCTTCTTGGCCACCAAGATTACATTCATGAATGAGATTGCCAACCTATGTGAGTTGGTAGGAGCTGATGTAGATAAGGTGAGAATTGGAGTCGGTTCTGACGATCGAATTGGTAAGCGATTCCTTTTTCCAGGTATTGGTTATGGCGGAAGTTGCTTCCCGAAGGATGTACAAGCTTTAGCTAAATCTGCGGCTGATGTTAATTATGATTTTCCGATTCTAAAATCTGTAATGGAGGTTAACGAGAATCAAAAAACCATCATCGTTCCTAAGATCAAAAGTTATTTTGATGGTGACTTGAAAGGTCGGAAGTTCGCCATGTGGGGATTGGCTTTTAAGCCAGATACGGATGACATTAGGGAGGCACCAGCCTTGTACATTATCAAAGCATTATTGGATGCAGGGGCAACTGTTACGGCATTTGATCCTGAGGCGATGGATAATGTAAGAATGACTCTAGGTGAAGACATCCAATTCGCTGAAAATGAATATGATGCATTGTTTGATGCAGATGCTTTGGTGATCTGTACAGAGTGGTCTGTTTTTCGTTCTCCGGACTTTGATTTACTAGCAAATGGCATGAAGGATAAAGTGATTTTTGACGGGCGAAATCTGTACGATCTTGACCATATGAGAGGCCTTGGTTTCCACTATGCAAGCATTGGCCGCGCAACCGTAACCAAGTAATGAAGCGCATTCTAATAACCGGAGCAGCAGGCTTCCTAGGATCGCACCTGTGCGACCGTTATATCAAGGAGGGTTACCATGTTTTAGCCATGGATAACCTTATCACCGGAAACCTGAGCAATATTGAACACCTGTTCAAATTGAAGGAGTTTGAGTTTTATAACCATGACGTGTCCAATTACGTGCATGTTGCTGGTGATTTGGATTACATCCTGCATTTTGCTTCTCCTGCTAGCCCGATCGATTACTTGAAGATCCCAATTCAAACCTTGAAGGTGGGATCATTAGGAACACACAACTTGCTAGGTCTTGCAAAAGCAAAAGGTGCTCGAATGTTGATCGCATCTACATCCGAAGTTTATGGTGACCCAATGGTTCATCCTCAAACAGAAGATTATTGGGGGAATGTGAATCCGATTGGACCTCGTGGAGTTTATGACGAGGCCAAACGTTTTCAAGAAGCGATAACCATGGCATACCACCGATATCACGGGGTGGAAACAAGAATTATCAGAATATTCAACACCTATGGGCCGAGAATGCGACTAAACGATGGTCGAGTTCTTCCAGCTTTTATTGGTCAGGCTTTGAGAGGTGAAGACCTAACGGTATTTGGTGATGGTTCTCAAACAAGATCGTTCTGTTATGTGGATGATTTGGTAGAAGGGATTCATCGATTATTGCTTTCCGATCATGCTGAACCAGTCAACGTTGGAAACCCAGATGAGATAACCATCTCGCAGTTTGCGGAGGAGGTTATTGCTCTAACAGGAACTACGCAAAAAGTGATTTACAAGGATTTACCTGTTGATGACCCAATGCAACGGCAACCGAATATAGACAAGGCCAGAAGCATTCTAGAATGGGAGCCAAAGGTCAATAGGGCAGACGGGTTGAAGATTACGTACGATTACTTCCGGTCCTTACCAGAAGACGAGTTGTACAAGAAGGAACACAACACATTCGAAGGATATATAAAGAAGTGATGGGATACTTTTCTCACGAAACAGCAATAGTTGACGAAGGATGTCAGATCGGGGAAGGGACCAAGATCTGGCATTTTACGCATGTAATGCCCAACTGTACTTTGGGAGAGAACTGTAATCTCGGTCAGAATGTTGTCATCAGTCCAGATGTGGTATTGGGCAACAATGTCAAGGTTCAGAATAACGTTTCAATCTATACCGGTGTTACCTGTAAGGATGATGTTTTCCTTGGACCATCAATGGTTTTTACCAACGTGACCAACCCTAGGTCAGCAGTGGTTCGTAGAGGTCAATATTCGAAAACTGTGGTGGGAAAAGGTGCTTCAATCGGAGCGAACGCCACCATCGTTTGTGGACATGATATTGGCGAATTCGCGTTTATTGGGGCAGGAGCAGTAGTTACTAAAACAGTTTTAGCTTATGCTTTAGTTGTAGGAAACCCAGCAAAGCAACTTGGCTGGATGAGTGAGTTTGGACATAGATTGAAGTTTGATGAAAACGGTTTGGCCACTTGCCCAGAAGGACAAGACCAATACCAATTAAAAGATGGTACGGTTTCTAAAGTTTCAGAAGTATGATTGAAGGAAGAAACGTTCGATTTGCTGTTGTAGGCTGTGGTCATATTGGAAAACGCCATGCCGAGATGATCTCTCGTAATGATGAGAGTGAGCTTGTTGGAATGTGCGATGTAAAGCCGGCAGGAGAACTTGATGTTGAAAGATTCGGTGTTCCGTTTTTTAAATCTATAGAAGAGCTTCTTGCTTCAAATTCAAATATTGACGTGATATCCATTTGCACGCCTAATGGATTACATGAGGAGCAAGCTCTAATGGCACTTGCATCAAATGCACATATCGTTTGCGAAAAACCTATGGCTTTAACCAAGGCTGGTTGTGAGTCTATTATTTTCAAAGCATTGCAGATGAGCCGTCAGGTATTTTGTGTAATGCAGAATCGTTATAGCCCACCATCAGTTTGGATAAAAGAAGTGATGGACCACAAGCGATTGGGTGAAATTCATATGGTTCAGCTCAACTGTTATTGGAACCGAGATTCTCGATATTACAAGGCTGGTACTTGGAAAGGCGATCAGAAATTGGATGGAGGAACGCTCTTCACTCAATTCAGTCACTTCCTAGATATTATGTACTGGCTATTTGGTGATATCATTGATATCCAGGCCACGTTTGCCGATTTTTCTCACAAGGAGTCAACAGACTTTGAAGACTCAGGTTCGGTGAGTTTCAAGTTTGTACATGGCGGAATGGGAATCTTGAATTATTCCACTGCGGTTTGGGATACTAACTTGGAAAGCAGCATGACCATCATTGGTGAGAAGGGTAGTGTGAAAATCGGTGGCCAATACATGAATGAGGTTGAGTACTGTCACATTGAAGGATATGAAATGCCGGAATTGGCTGCTGCCAATCCAGCTAATGATTATGGAACCTATAAAGGTTCAGCAGCTAATCATCACTACATCATAGAGAATGTGGTTGATGTATTGAAAGGCCGTGAGACCATTACCACAAATGCCTTGGAAGGCTTGAAAGTGGTAGAGATTATCGAAAGAATTTACGCACACAGACCAGAGAATCTGGTTAAGAATATTGAAGATTGAAATCAACTAATTGAACCGATAGATGAGTAACGTTTACGATAGATTGATTAATAAGGAAGCCAAACTTGGGGTTATAGGCTTGGGGTATGTTGGACTTCCGATTGCATTGGAGTTTGCACGTAAGATCAAAGTTGTTGGATTTGATATCAATGCTGAACGCGTTGATATGATGCGAAATAACATTGATCCAAGCGAAGAGCTAGAAGCGAAGGATTTTGATGGTTGCGACATTCACTTCACAGCAGATCCTTCAGAAATGGCAGATGTGGAATTTTTCATTGTAGCGGTACCTACGCCAATTGATGAGCATAACCTGCCAGATTTGAGACCAGTTCTTTCTGCTTCCAGAACGGTTGGTGCAGTGCTGAAGAAAGGAGACTACGTGGCATACGAATCCACAGTTTACCCTGGTTGTACGGAAGAAGATTGTATTCCTGTGCTTGAAGAAGTTTCAGGTCTTAAGTTCAAAGATGATTTCAAGGTTGGATATTCTCCAGAGAGAATTAATCCAGGCGATAAGGAGCACACTCTTTCTAAGATCATTAAGGTTGTTTCTGGGTGTGGGCCAGAATCCTTGGATGTGGTTGCAAAAACATATGAATTGGTGGTTGATGCCGGAGTTCACCGTGCGAAAAGCATTAAAGTAGCTGAGGCCGCAAAGATTATTGAAAACACCCAACGTGATGTGAACATCGCCTTGATGAATGAGTTGTCAATGATCTTCAATAAGGTCGGTATAAACACATATGATGTGCTGGAAGCAGCTGGTACGAAGTGGAACTTCTTAAAATTCTTCCCAGGTTTGGTTGGAGGACACTGTATCGGAGTTGATCCATATTACCTAACGCATAAAGCTCGTGAACTAGGATTTCACGCTAAAGTGATTATATCAGGAAGAGCTACCAATGATGCTGTAGGTGCCTATGTTGCAACCGAAACAGTAAAGAAGATTGTTGCTGCTGGTAAAGATTTAAGTAAATCCAAAGTGTTGGTGATGGGCGCTACATTCAAAGAGAATGTCTCAGATATTCGTAATTCAAAGGTTGTTGATGTGATTCGTGAGTTGGAATCTTTTGGGTTGATGGTTCATGTAGTTGATCCACACGCCTCCAGTAAAGATTTGAAAAAGGAATATGGTTTCGAATTAAAAGAAAAGCGTGATTCGGATTACGATGCTGTTGTTGTTGCGGTAAACCATGATGAATATAGTGGTCGTTCTGAAAGTGATTTCAAAGCAATTATGTCAGAAAATGGAATCGTTGTAGATGTTAAAGGAATTTACAAAGATCAAATTCACGATTTGGGTTACTGGAGTCTATGATACTGGTCACAGGCGGAACAGGCTACATCGGTTCGCACACCGTTGTTGAGCTATTGGGTATCGGAGAAGATGTCCTTATCGTGGATGATTTTTCCAATTCAAGCATTGAAGTGCTTGACAGAATTGAAGCCATTGGTGGCAAACGACCGGCATTTGTAGAACTCGACCTAGTGGATAAAGTTGGCTTGGAAGCGGTATTTCAAAGTCACCCCAATATTAAAGGAGTAATTCACTTTGCAGCTAAAAAAGCTGTTGGCGAATCAGTTGAGAAGCCATTGATGTATTATAGAACCAATCTGGTTTCATTGATTAACTTGTTGGATGTAATGCACGCTAATGATGTGAAAGACTTGGTCTTCTCATCGTCATGTTCAGTTTATGGAGAGCCGGTCCATACTCAGGTAACTGAGCAAACGCCAATTAAAGTTGCGAATTCACCTTACGGAAATACCAAACAGATCTGCGAAGAGATTATCACGGATACTGCACATGTAACTGACCTAAAGGCCATCTGCCTTCGTTATTTCAATCCTACAGGAGCACATGATTCAGCCAATATTGGTGAACTTCCAATAGGAGTTCCTAGTAATCTGATTCCATTTATAACTCAAACAGGCATCGGCTTACGCGAAGAACTTACCGTGTATGGTGGTGACTACGATACGATAGATGGTACATGCATAAGAGATTATATCCATGTGGTTGACTTGGCACAAGCTCATTTAAAGGCATTGGGTCACCTAGCTAACAATTGTAGTAATGGAAGTGTTGATATCATCAATATTGGAACAGGCAACGGAAGCACTGTTCTAGAAGTTGTAAATACGTTTAAAGAAATATCTGGTGTTGAATTAAATTTCAAAGTTGGACCGAGAAGAGAAGGGGATGTAGTCGCAGTGTACGCGGACGCTACAAAAGCCAAAGAAGTTTTGGGCTGGGAAGCCAAATTGAATCTGAAAGACATGCTAGCCTCCGCTTGGAAGTGGGAGCAGAAAATTCGAAATAGCTGATTATGAAAACGATTGTAATAACTGGAGGAGCTGGGTTTATCGGCTCTCACGTAGTAAGGCGTTTTGTAAATAATCATCCTGAAAAGATGATTGTGAATTTAGACGTTTTGACCTATGCAGGTAATCTTGAGAATCTAACAGATATCGAGAATAAGGACAATTACACCTTTGAGAAAGCGGACATTACCAATGTTGCAGCTTTAACCTCCATTTTTGAGAGATACGATGTAGAAGGTGTGGTCCATTTGGCTGCCGAATCGCATGTTGACCGTTCTATTTCTAATCCGATGGAATTCATCAACACAAACATTATAGGGACCGTCAACTTGCTTAATGCGGCAAGAGCTGCTTGGAAAGATGATTTTTCGGGTAAGCGGTTTTACCATGTTTCTACAGACGAAGTTTATGGATCACTTGGTGACACCGGTTTCTTCTATGAAGATACAGCGTATGACCCAAGAAGTCCGTACTCTGCCTCAAAGGCAAGTTCTGATCACTTGGTAAGAGCCTACCATCACACATTTGATTTACCAATTGTTATTTCGAATTGTTCTAACAATTACGGTCCGAATCATTTTCCTGAAAAACTGATTCCGCTAGCAATCAATAATATCAAGAACAACAAGCCTATTCCAATTTATGGAAAAGGTGAGAATGTTCGTGATTGGCTGTATGTAATGGATCACGCTAATGCCATCGAAACCATTTATTTAAATGGAAACAATGGTGAGACCTATAACATTGGTGGTAATAACGAATGGACTAACATTGATCTGATCAAACTGCTTTGCAAGACAATGGATCAGAAGCTGGGGCGTGAAGAAGGAACATCTGAAAAGTTAATCACTTACGTAAAAGACAGAGCAGGACACGATCTGCGCTATGCAATCGATTCAACGAAATTGAAATCCGAGTTAGGCTGGGAGCCAAGCTTAACCTTCGAAGAAGGGCTACCACTTACCGTTGATTGGTATTTAAACAATGAAGGGTGGTTGAACAACGTTACTTCAGGTGACTATGCAAACTACTACACAGAACAGTATCAGGAAAGATAAAATGTACGATTCCAAATTCCACCCAGGAGAATTATCCGACCACACATTCCTAATTACAGGAGGTGCGGGATTTATCGGTTCCAACATAGCTGAGTATTTAATGAAGTATGGTGCCAAAAAGGTGCGCGTACTCGATAATCTTAGCGAAGGCAAAATGGAAAACATTGAGCTTTTCATGAGCGACCCGAGATTTGAATTTATTGAGGGAGACATTACCGATCATGAAACATGCGACAGAGCATGTGCCGGAATCGATTTCGTTACCCATCAAGCAGCTTTAGGCTCTGTTCCAAGATCTTTAGAAACCCCGTTGAAGACTAACGATGCCAACGTTACAGGCTTTTTGAATATGCTAACTGCAGCAAAGGATGCCAACGTTAAGCGGTTTGTATATGCCAGTTCATCTTCTGTTTATGGTGATAGCCAAAAGTTACCTAAGGAGGAAGACCATATTGGTAGTCCTCTTTCCCCATACGCAGCATCCAAGTTTGTGAACGAGGTGTATGCGGGTGTTTACCACCTAAACTATGGGATTGAAGTAATTGGATTGCGATACTTCAACATTTTTGGACCACGGCAAAAACCGGATGGTCCATATGCAGCGGTTATTCCATTATTTATGGATGCACTTCTAAACGGAAAAGACGCCTACGTAAATGGTGATGGGGAAATGAGTCGCGATTTCACCTTCGTTGAAAATGCGGTTCAGGCAAATGTTAAAGCGATGTTCTCGGGTGTACCTGGTTGTGCTGGAAAAGTGTACAACGTGGCCTTAGGTGATCGTACAACGGTAAATCAGTTGTACAGCATACTTAAGGAATATGTTGGTTCTGATGTCAACCCTATTTACCGAGACCCGCGACAAGGAGATGTACGTGATTCTCTTGCGGATATCTCAAAAGGCCGGGCATTCTTGGGATATGATCCTCAGGTAGAAATGCGGGAGGGCCTGAAAAAAACCTTGGATTGGTTCCGAGTTCGGTTCGGCTCCGAGATCACTCAATAAACACCAACTCATTGGCTCTTTGGCCAATGCATCTCCCTTGGTATTCAGAGGCCTCAACAGTGTTGAGATAATTGTTTCCACCATAATACTGAGCCATCGCATTTTCGTTGGCCATATCCATAAAATTGGAATAGGACCTAGGATTCTTGCCCAATATTCTTTGAGCATTATCCGTGAAAGTAATGTTGCCAAATGAGTTGGTAAAGATCTGAGCTGCAGCATATCCTACTAACGTATTCGAACACGGGAATTCAGGGTGAGCCGGACTTTCAACAGGCCCCTCAAAGTTGATTTCAATATTTTCTCGGATGTATGTTAAAGGACGCATTGGCTTTTCATCATACTTCATTTTCCAAGCAGAGATGTAAACATCAGCACAAGCGATTCCTAGTCTAGCGAACTCTACCGCTGCTTCTGAAGCATCCATATCGTGTTGTTCCACAATGTCAACCAATTGATGAACTGCATGTCCAGCGGCTTTGTAACTGAAAATGCCATCGTTCCAAAACACGGCATCCTCTAATTGTTGGTCAGTTAGGTCGATCTGAGCTTGAAGGACTTCTTGTGCAGCATCGTAGTACACAGAAGATGTATCAGTGCTATACGGAATTGTAGATGCCGGCACGCAAGTCAAATCTGTCTCTGCGAGAGAATAGGTGAATGGACGCATGTTTCCCCAGCATGGTTCAACCGGAGCCAATTCCCTTGGATGTGTTCGCTGCCATTGATTAGTGGGATACGCAAGTGTATCACCACAATTGCCATGTTCCAATATTCCATCTGTCATGGCCCAGTCTACAAGAGACGAACCAAGAGTTTCACCATAATTAACAGAAAGGTTCATTCTAGATTCGGAAACTCCATAGAAGTAATATTCATCAAGGTTGCTATTCTGTTGGCTGATAATTGCAGATCGAATCGAGGAAGACTCTTCTTTGAAAAGGTAAAGTAGCATCTTGTATGTAGCGGTCGTGGCCACTACTCCCCAATTATAATTGGAATTCGCATTTGGCGCTGGAAGGCTGGCTAAGTCAGTCAATTGGCCTTGCAAAGACTTAGAGCCTGTAATGCCCGAAGCGTAACCCTCGTAATAGGTAATTCCGGCATACGCCAAAACACGAGAAACCTCGGCCTCATTCATCCGTGCGTTCCGACTAAAGATCAAAGTGTTCTTCATCCAGTTGACCAGCATGTCTGGACTAGCTAACTGTTCAGCATCTTCTACAGGCATATGACTTTCCTTTTTACATGAAAACGTTACCACAGTTAGAAACGCAAGCGTTAGTGTGAAAAGTAAACGGGATACAGACTGATTCATTTTCGGTATTTGGGTAGAAACCGAAAATTAGCGAAATCGCCCGTCAAATTTTGAGTTGATTTTGGGTCAGCCTTCGGAGATTACCTCCATTCCGCGATCAACTTTCTTTACCATCCCAATCAAAACTTTTCCTGGGCCAACCTCGGTAAACGAAGTTGCACCGCCCTTAATCATGTTTTTCATAGTCTGGGTCCATTTTACTGGAGCGGTTAGTTGCGCGACAAGGTTTGATTTAATGATATCAGGATTGGAAACCGTTTGTGCTGTTACATTCTGGTAGATGGGGCAGATTGGCTTAGCAACCTTTGTGGCAAGAATAGCATCGGCTAATTCTTCTCTAGCAGGCTCCATTAATGGTGAATGAAAAGCACCTCCAACGTTGAGTTTAAGAGCTCTTCTAGCACCGGCTTCAGTAAGTTTTTCGCAGGCAATATCAACGCCAGCGTTAGATCCCGAAATAACGATTTGGCCAGGGCAATTGTAGTTGGCAGGTACCACAACTTCGTTGATTGCTTTACATATATCTTCGACAACGGCATCTTCCATCCCGATAATAGCAGCCATAGTTGAAGGGGTCAATTCACATGCTTTTTGCATGGCAATTGCCCGTGCAGAAACCAACTTTAGTCCATCCTCGAACTGAATTGCTCCATTGGCTACCAATGCAGAAAATTCGCCTAGGCTATGACCGGCAACCATGTCTGGTTTGAATTCTTCAATCGTAAGAGCCTTGATTACCGAGTGAAGAAAAACCGCTGGTTGCGTAACCTCAGTTCTTCTCAGGTCCTCCTCCGTACCCTCAAACATGAGGTCGGTTATTCTGAATCCTAGAATCGCATTGGCCTTCTCAAATAGCTTCTTGGCTTGTGCAGACTCTTCGTAAAGATTCTTGCCCATTCCTACAAACTGCGCGCCCTGTCCTGGAAATACGTATGCTTTCATTGAATGATTTTGTGCGATTTACCCTTCTTTCTTGGATTCAAGATCCAAAGTACTCAACGGAATTGTTTTCGGTTTCTCTTAAATAGATCTTATGAAGTTTGGCTCCCAATTCTTCAATTGGTGAATCAAGTTGTTGCCAAATCTCAACAGCCAAGTTTTCTGTAGATGCCATTTTACCTTTCATGAATGGGACATCGAGGTTTAAGTTTTTATGATCGAGTTTATCAATCACAAGAGTGTTGATTAGTTTACTCAGATCCTTCAGGTTAATTACAAACCCAGTTTCAGAATCAACCTCACCTTTAACCGTAACGTAGAGGTCAAAATTGTGGCCGTGCCAATTCTTATTGGCGCACTTCCCAAAAACTTCATCGTTCCGCTCATCCGTCCAATCTGGATTAAACAGTTTGTGTGCGGCATTAAATCTTTCTTTTCTGGTCAGGTATATCATGTCTGAAAAGGCGCGCAAATATAGTTTGCAATTCCCCTGATAGGTGTGATGAATCAGAGTGATTCATACATTTACCAACAATGGCAAAAACCCTAATAGTTGCAGCTACAGAGGCCGAAATTGAAGGTTTAAGATCGACTTTAGCTGATATTGCTGAATGCGAATTTTTGGTTACTGGTATTGGAATGGTAAATACAACGTTTACACTAACCAAATACTTAAACGGAATTGAACCACCGAAAAAAATCATCAACGTAGGTATTGCAGGAGCATTCAATCCTGAAATTGAAATTGGACAGGCGGTTCAGGTGGTAAAGGATCGGTTTTCAGAATTAGGTGCCGAAGACAGTGGTTCCTTTTTGAAAGCAGATGAAATGGGATTGATGAAGAAGCAGGATGTTGAATTTGAGTCAAGTAACAAATTCTCCGAGCTCATTCCTGTTAGCGGCATCACTGTAAATACAATTCATGGAAACGAGCGTTCTATCTCCCAGGCCAGACAACTTTACAACCCAGATGTTGAGTCGATGGAAGGGGCAGCAGTCGCATTCGTAGCAGAGCAGTTTGGTTGTGACTGGATTCAGATTAGATGCATTTCAAATTACGTTGAGCCAAGAAATAAGGACAACTGGAATATTCCATTGGCGTTAGAAAATTTAAATACCACGGTGACCCAATTGATTAAGAACTCATTTTGAAAGAAAAACTAACCATCGGATTTTCAACTTGTCCTAACGACACGTTCATTTTTGATGCTTTAGTCAACGGAAAAATTGAATCCGAATTTGATTTCGAAGTTCATTTAGGCGATGTACAGGATTTGAATGAACTGGCTTTTCAAGGAAAGTTGGACACTACCAAGCTGAGCTACAAGGCATTCGCTTTTGTGAGCGAAGAATACCAATTACTGAATTCGGGAAGTGCACTTGGTAGAAATTGCGGCCCGCTCGTTATCACAAGATCAGATTCGGAATTGACTATCGAGGGTCTAGCTGAAGCGAATATTGCCACACCAGGTCGTTACACTACTGCAGACTTGCTTTTGAGCTATGCGTGCCCAAATGCCAGAAGGAGAGAGGAACTGCTTTTTTCTGAGATTGAAGATGCCGTAATAAATGGAGATGTTGATGCTGGTTTAATCATTCATGAAAATCGATTTACCTATCAAGACAAAGGATTGAAGAAGCTTATTGATCTAGGCGAACATTGGGAAACCGGAACAGGAAATATGATCCCTCTTGGTGGAATTGCCATTAGAAGGTCATTGCCAAAGGAGGTGAAGAAAGCTGTCGACCGATTAATTCGATCAAGCGTTGAATATGCTTGGAATAATCCAACGGAAGTAATGGCATATGTTGGGCAGCACGCCCAAGAGATGAGTCGGGATGTGATGCAAAAACACATCGATTTATACGTAAACCAATATTCGGCTGATTTGGGTGAGGAGGGAAGAAGTGCCGTAAAACACTTGTACAAAAAAGCCGGTGATCAGGAAGACTTTCCTTTGATCACCGACCCAATATTTGTTTGATTTAACTCTATCTCACCACATGGTGAAACTGTACTTGTTGCCATCAACCTCTACTGAAGCTCCTTCATCGCAATCTCCATTTCCAAAGTCAATTGTTCTGACATCCAAATTTTGTGGATTAACGGTTAAAGTCCCGGCCTTAACAAAACGACATCCAAATTGTACTTCCAGTGGGGCTGTAATGTCAACTGTGTAAGGAACACCTCCTCGTGTTGTCCCTTCAGCTGTACCTGAAATTTGGTACACATCATCTAGCAATCCATTAATTTCCATAATGCCAGAACTTTGAGTTGTATCAATTGTAAACCAAGTTGTTTCACTTCCTTCAACCCAAGTTCTTGTCCGAGTGGATGACCAAGTGGCAGTTCCATCATCGCTTGTAATAGACGCATTATGCACTACAACGGTAAAGTATGGTTGACCTGCCCCATTAACTCCTTTGTTGGTTATCAACATCTGATGACGTGAAATCTGATAATTGTCAAGCTCATAGTCAACCAAGTCAACCATTATTTCTGTGTTTTCAGCTCTGTATAAACCCGAGAATACGCAAACAATTTGACCACTTCTGTATCTACCGTCAGATCCTGTGCACCCATCACCAAAGTCAATAGTTAGGGTCTTTGGAAACTCAGATCCTAAAGGAGTTAGTGTTACAGTTGCGCAAGATGCGGATGATTGCAGGTTCCAAGTACTGACTTCAACTTTGTTTAGTCCTGATTGACCTTCAGCGCCTTCTGTAACTACTTTGTAAACATCATCGAAAACGGACAACCCTTCAGAGTTATTTGTTGATGAGTCAAATCGTAAATCTTCTCGCTTTTTACAGCCTTCAAAAACGAAGCTGCCAAGAATAAAAACTGCTAGGATTGCTATTGCGTTGTTTTTTCTCATTTCGGGGTATTGATTTCGTAAAATTAGTCGATTCTGTGGTACTCCTCAATCGTAAACGTGTGGTTATGCCGATCATCCTTTTCATGGAAATCGCCATTTATTTTTTTCCATTCTTCAGGTTTTTGAATGCTGAAAGATGAATCACCCTCAAATGCATCATGAACTTGAGTTACGTGCATTATATCGCACATCGACTCTGCAAGTCGGTATATTTCAGCACCACCAATGATGTAAATGTCTTCATCTAGTTTTTGTGCTTCCTTAATTGCATCGGTTAACGAATTGGCAACAACAATCCCTTCGGCAGAATAATCTGGATTTCTTGTTATTACGATGTTGGTCCTTTTTGGCAGTGGACCATCCATGCTTTCAAAGGTTTTTCTACCCATGATTACCGGATGTCCTTTTGTGGATCGTACAAAATGCCGCATGTCATCTGGCAAATTCCAAATGAGAGCGTTGTCCTTTCCAATGATGCCATTGCTAGCAACTGCTACGATTATTCTAACCGCCATATTAAACCGCTACTTGCGCTTTGATGTGAGGAGCAGGGTCATAATCAATCAATTCAAAATGCTCAATATTGAATCCGAAGATATCCTTGATACTCGGATCAATCTTCATAGTGGGTAAAGTCTTTGGAGTTCTGCTCAATTGTTCTTTGGCCTGTTCCAAGTGATTTGAATAAAGGTGCGCATCGCCAAATGTGTGGATGAAATCACCTGGTTCAAGATTACAGACTTGGGCAACCATCATGGTGAGTAGAGCATATGAAGCGATATTGAACGGGACTCCAAGAAAAATATCTGCACTACGCTGATAAAGTTGACAGCTCAATTTTCCGTTCAACACGTAAAACTGAAATAGAGTGTGGCAGGGCGGAAGAGCCATGTTTTCCACATCGGCAACGTTCCAAGCACTTACAATCAACCTTCTGGAATCTGGATTGGTTTTAATGCTGTTGATTAGATTAGATATCTGATC
>JBLFWJ010000051.1:0-18379 GCA_047611425.1 Bacteroidia bacterium
ATTTTGATCCGCTTTCTAGCTACAACTGGCAAAATCAGTACTTCAGCTTTGGGTTGATGGTAGATTCTACCGCAATTCTTGATTCATTGGTTTGCTTCGAAATGTGGGTATGCCCAGAGGATGGCGACTTCGACCCAACCAACAATTACATTCAGGAATGTTTTACTGTGGTGAACTCGTACGATCCAAACGACAAGCAAGTAACGCCTGCAGGTATTGGACCAATGGGTGCAATCGGTCAGAATGAGACGATGACATACACCGTTCGTTTCCAGAACACAGGAACTGCTGAGGCATTCAACGTTCATATTATGGATACGATTGATACTGATCTTGACATGAGCACATTCCAAGTGGTATCGGCAAGTCATAACATGGATGTCTACTTTCCAAATGAGCGAATTGTGAAGTTCAACTTCCCGAACATAAACCTACCAGACAGTACTACCAACGAAGCGGAAAGCCATGGCGAAGTGGTTTACCGCATTAGCCAGAAACCGAACCTTACACAAGGAACGGTAATGGAGAACACGGCCCATATCTATTTTGATATTAACCCAGCCGTGGTTACCAATACAACCGTAAACACAATCGACCTTGCTGTTGGTATTACACCAATTGGTGGCAACTTGAACACGGTTAATTTCTACCCGAATCCAGCCACAAATTCTATCACGATTAACAGCACGGACACCAACTCTGCCTTAAGCATATTTGATATGAGCGGCCGAGCGGTGCACAATCAAATATTACAAGCTGGCAACACGGATATTAACATCAGCCAGTTTGAAAATGGCACCTACATCATCCGTGTAGACAATGGCACTAAGCTTTCTTTGAACCGACTTGTGAAAATGAATTAACCTTTATTTGACTTGGTTAAGAATCCTACCCCTGACACTGTAATGGTGTTGGGGGTTTTTGGTTAACCACCTCCTCACCAATCATCAACGCCTTTTTTCTCTTCTTTTATTTCAGGCACCTCTAGTTTGCCATCATACTCTAATGAGAACTCAACCAAGCTAGATTTCACATCTTGGAATAACGCCTCAAGAGCGTCCAACCTTGGGTCTGGTCTCTTTACCAAGGCTTTTCGTTTTATAAGCCAAAGGCTCAAGTATGCATCGGCAGAAACATCATACGGTTTCAGTAGAACCAACTGCACTTTTCCTTCTTTTATCCGTAAATCCAATTTGAAGTAACCGTCATTCTTAATGCGGGCATTTTTATACGCCATCAGGCAATCTTCACACTTGATGTGTGGCGTAAGAATTCTGTCTTCGGTGTTGGCATCATAAGGTTTGAAAGCTCCTTTGCCCGGTAAATAGTCGTGTATCTCCTTCCATTCATTATCACCGTTGGTGTAGGAAAACGTGTACCTGTATATAATGTGTTTAGAGACATAGGTTTTTGTGTACCAATCCTCCATCATCTGGTGCAATTCCGCTATGGACTTTCCATCAAAAGGAATGACCTCCTTAATGTGCATCCGAACGCTCGTTTCATCATCCTTTCCAGAATGAATTTCAGACAGTTCTACCTGTTGGCCTTGGCTGGTCAAAGTGATAAGAAGGAATGAAAGCGTAAGGAGTTGTTTCATTGGGTTGGTTTGATGCACGAATTGAAAACGCGCGAGCGGGAGGGTTGATGAGATTGTACGTGCTTCGAACGTGCACCAGCGGTGGGACCACTAAACATTAATCCCGATTATTGACTATGTACTCATAAATGGCAGACGCAATTTTTTTAGTAGCGTCTTCAATATTCACGGAGTCAATCGTTTTTGCAAAATCAACAGAATCGTAACTCGCGCTTAGGTCTATCTGGTCTTTTCGCACAGTAATTTGCACCGGGACTGAGATAGTATCATCAACCTGATAACCGAACTTTTGAAACTCTTTCTTTGTCAATATATGTTCCGTACTCTCATACGAGTCAAATAGAGTATTACTGCCAAGCTTTATCGTGGTCGAATTACTGTCCTTTTTTCTGACTGCAGTTACCTGAATTATTTCGAAGCCCGAATCGTCATCTTTTATCACATCTTTTTTCGGAGGGATGATCTTAGGTATAACTGAGGATTTTCGAGGTCTAACCGTTTTATAAGAATTCTTTTTGTTGTTCTTAATCTGAAGAGAATAATTTGGACTTTGCGTTATTTTGAAAATTGGCTCAAATATCTTCCGCCTATCTTCTTCATCATAAGTTGATACAATTTCTTCAACAGTCGAGTCACTATAGTCCTCGCCTAAGACAAGGTCCTTGTACCTATAACCAACATCTTCAGCCCATTTCCTAAATCGTTTATCTTGAATCGTTCCTTTCATGACCTTGTCTACAGCTAAACCCACTTCAAAGCTGCTATAATTCAAATCAACCATGCGATAGTCCAGATATGGCTCTAGGGACTTAAAAGCCTTTTTCAATTTGCCAACATCAGTTTGAATGGTTTTAAAAGACTGGAAAAAGTCTGCCTTTAAGAAATTGGCATAGGAAACAGTCAAGTTCGACAATAACTCATTCGCTAATTCCGAAAGGCCTATCGTTGTTGAGTATTTGCCATTTGTTGGAGCGAATTTCATATAAAACGCATCCTCTCTTAGCAAATGCAGATAGGCTTTGGACTCAAACTCCTCGATAAAACTGAAATAGTATGAATCCTTACTCGGTTCGTAGTCTAGAAAAGAATCCACGGCTGGCAAATAATCCTCACTCAGCAAATGAGCTAATATTATATCCTGGCCAATTACTACTCCCTCAAAGTCCTGTTCTATTAGATACAAAAAACCGGTGTGCTCTGTAATCAGCTGATGTAGTGATACTCGGTGAGTTAGATATTGGTGAATCTCTTGCTCTAACACTTCAATGATTAAAAAAATGTCAGAGCCCTCCTTAGTTTCTACCAGATACTGGAAATAGTGCTTTCCAAATCGTGTGAGATGGGTTAAAATGGGCTCATCGAGAAAAAGGATATCCTCAATTTTTTCAAATCCTCTGAAATCAAATCGAATATCAGGCTTAGTTCCCATTTGATTCAAGTATAGTGAATGATTCTACTAATCTGATCTCCTCATTAGGAAAAAACGTATAGTGTTCTCTGTTCTTTCCACTGTACTTAATGCCATGGTCATTAGTTACCTGCATTTTCGCCACCTGAGCATACTGTACCCTCTTATTTTTTGATAGATTTTTCAGCAATTGACTTGCGTGCTTGTGACTCTTTGATGTCGATAATCCCCAGGCTTGACAAAGGTTTTGGTATTTTGGCTTAAGTAGAACAGCTTGTGGAATAAATGATTGCTCGGAAATAGGATTCTCTACACATCTGAATAACTCCATTTCTCCATCCTCATTTACCAAAGGACAATCTGGTATTAAGTCAATGTTGCTTTGGTGTTTCAGTTTCATTTAATTCTTCGTTTCAATTCGTTTAACTTTTTCCTTGCGTCATATAGCGCTCTACGTACAGTTTCTTTCTGACAAACATGAGTCGCATATATTTCACCCCAATCTCGCAATCACCCAACCATTTCCGCTGGCTTCTTCCTCAAATTTAAATTCCAGCTTGGTTTTTTGGTGCAGGTCGGTAATTATGGCCCGTGGGGTTTTGTTCATCCAATTCCAATCAACCCGGTCTACAAAGTAGGCTTGGCCAACTTCTAGGTGCTTCAGCACCCTGCGCAACCAATGTCCTCTACCGGGTGGTATTGTTCTTATTTCGTCAATCTCTTTTGGGCTGAGCATGCGGGTACGGTTCCTGGCCATGGTGCTGCATAGGTTTTAGGTTTCTAAAAAATGAGCCGAAGGAGGGTCGCCTTCGCTATGCCAAGGTATACACTTTTTATTTATATACCAACCTGTAATATCTGCTTTTCACCATGTATTGGTCGTTTCATCAATATACATACGGTTGGTAACGACCTTATTACGTTTTGCAATCACCTTAATGACCTATTACAGTGCCGTACCGAGCAATAGCAATCTCGTAGCGGGCTTAAGCAGGCGGGTACCGAGCAATAACGGGGCGGTAGCGGGTGGTAACAGGGTGGTATCAGGCAATTGCGGGTCTTTAGCGGGCAATTACAGTCTCGTACGGAGATTAAGCAGGTGTATAACGAGCAATTGCACTCGCGTATAGGGCTTTGCCCTTCGTTATCAATCCTAATACTGCGCTGGCAGACGTTAACATGCCCACACCGCAGCACACCGTTGCTGTGGCAAGGGTTGTCGGCTTTTACATTCGATATCACAAACCCAAAAAACTTAGAACAATGGCTTTAGAAATTCAACGTCAATTCAATATGACAGATGACGAAATGCTGGAACGTGCACAGCTATTTCACGACATACTCAATACAGAACTGGCCACTTTTACCGCACGCTTTCCGTGGTTGGATGCGGCTTGGTTGAGTGCCTTTAACAATGATATTAATGCGGCCGACCTATACCCGAAGGATGAGAGCATAATCCTTGACCAGAAAGTATTGACGGGCGATGTAGGCACGTCCATGAACCGCGGATTTTCCGCCTTACAGGAACTTGCTGTATATGCTAAGCTTGCCTATGCAAACGACCCTGCCAGACAACGGGTGTTCGGTCAAGACTATTGGGCCAAGGCACGCAACAATACCCTAAAACTACAGGAGGCGCTGGAATTGGCATACGCCAAGGCAGACAATGCCGACTACAAAGCAGACCTGCTTGCAAAGGGCTACACTCAAGCTGAAATTGATGCATTGAATTCGATGGCCAATGAGCTTCAACTGAAAAACGGCCTACAAGAATCTGCCAAGAGCGGACGAAAAGTGAACCGCCACGATCGGGTTGTGCTTCACAATATTGTATGGGGCGACATGGGCACCGTTAATACAACTGCACAAGTGGTATGGAAAGATGATGCGGATAGGTTGGAGCAGTATCAGATGTACCCTCCAACTGGCGGAGCAGCCGACACCACGGTACGGATTGAAGTGACAGGTTCGGACACGAACCCACTTCCGGATGTTACGGTTACGCTAAGTGACACTGCGTTTGATCCGCTTGTTACCGATGCAGAAGGGCTCGTGACTTTTGCGGGGTCGAGCATACCTGAATTACTGAATGTCCGATTAGAGCATGCCACCTTAGGCACGGAGGATTTCAAGAATCAACCTATAATTATTGGGGAGGTGAATGAAATTGGTTTGGTGATGGGCGCATAACCAGCCGTTTGTATTTAGGTATGAGAAAAGGCATCGATAGGTGCCTTTTCTGTTCGATTTATCACCCTTTCCAAGGCCCCGTAATGGCCAAAGTCAATCCTTCGTGTTGAATGTTCACGAACATCGTTTTTCCAGAAGGGGAAAAACAGATACCTGTAAACTCTCCAATTGGATCAATCGTTTTTCCAAATGTGAAGACCTCACCTTCAGGCGATACACCACGTAAATAGGAGTGGGTATCATCCTCACAAATCATCACATCGCCCCAAGGAGCAATGGTGAGGTTATCGCAGTACTTCATAATGTTCTCATCATTCGGCTCTACGAATAGTTCTAACTGACCTTCGTTTCCTTCACCCTCTCCTTGTCCTGGAATGTATCGGAAGATTTGACCTTTAAGGTTTAAACCACCATTGGTGCAGGCGACATAGAATTCATTTTCGCCAAACCATATTCCTTCGCCTCGAGCAAACACAGCTGCCCCTTTCTCCTGTGCTCTGAATCGAAGGTCGTCTTCAGGCGCCTCCACATTATCCATATCGAGCCATTCGGTCTGATAGAATTTGCTCATCTCCATTGGGTCGTTTGGCTGATCAATCCAATTACGAGTGTAAAAGGTCGGCTTCTCTTTTATCATCATAGCCTGAAGCTTTCCGCCTTCAGCCAATTTCCCTTTTACGTTAGGAATGAAGCGATACATACAGCCATCAGGTCGGTCTTCAGTCAAATAGATTATTCCTGTTTTGGGATCACAAACACAAGCCTCGTGATTGAATCTTCCCATCGCTTTTAAAGGCACTGGAGCATGCAATTTAGGGTCTGTCGTTACCGGCACCTCAAATGCATAACCATGGTTTTTCTCATAGTTACCATCGTAGTCACCGATCTTAGAAACATCTTCCTCACAGGTCACCCAACTGCCCCAAGGCATGGCGCCACCAGAACAATTCCGTACGGTACCAGCCAAACTCATCCAAGTCTTTTCAATCTCCATTGTCTCCTCATTGAAGATGAATGTGGATGTACCTCCCAAGGCTGGCGCTACTCCTTTTCCGTATTCGTACAGCTGTTCGGGTGCGTACTCTTTTAGCTTTTCATTTTCTGCACCAAATGGCCCAACACTTTTCTGCATCGAACTCAGCTCATGGTTTCTAACCACTGCCATTTTCCCATCCTCAAGCTCAAATGCTGCCATTCCATCAGGCGCGCCAGGTAGCAATAAGCCATCAGCCATTGGGTCTCCCACTGTCGAGATAATCTTATAATTGAACCCTTTTGGAAGATTCAGAAGTCCCTTCGGATCCACCTCCAACGGGCCATAATCCAACGGAAGTTTCTTAGCTGATTCAACCGCAACAGGAGTAGTTGGAGAGCCACAGGCAAACATTTTCAATCCAGCCAGACCGACTCCGATAAAACTCGCATTCCTGATAAATTTTCTTCTCGTATTCATTCGGTGATTCTTGAAGTGGGTTGAGGCTGCAATTTAGTCAAGGATGTAATCCTGACAGGCACTTCACCATAATTTTAAGTGGTGGCGGATGCCTACCCAAGTGTCATGCCGCACTTGATGCGGCATCTCTCCGATTTAGCTTGGAGATTCTTTGGGAGAGACCCCGTTTCAAGAACGGGATGACAGTACTGATGAGATTAACTGTTCGGATTTTTCATCCCAGAACCAGTATTAATATGAATATCACTTAAACCGAAATCCGGCTACAATTCCTTTGTGGTCGGATCCTTCCAATTTGTAGGATTGGAATCCTGTACACTCCATATCCATAGAATGGACAACATGATCAATTGGAATCAAGGAAATGTAATCGGCAGGGAATGTGGCTTGAAATCCTTTTCGGGAATCTTCTCCTCCAGATTCTTTAACCATATTCTGATAATCAATTGACCAAGGCACGATATTGAAATCGCCAAATAGGATCCAGTTTGATTTTGCCTTTTTGGCCCTTTCGCCCATCGCCTCTAATTGTTTGTTCCGGCTTTGAGATTGGTCTGGAAATGCCGGGGGTCGAGCGTGCAGATACAGCAGTTTCACGCTTCGACCGTTCACCTCTACCTCCACCTCTAATGCAGGTGTCTTCTCAAGGTCAATTTGATCCTGAATCGTAATAGGGTATTTCGAATACAGCCCGATACCGTAGCAACAGGTGTCGTGCGGAACGGTAAATGAATAAGGATGAGTTTTATCCAGAATTGACAATTCATCCAACCATGCTGAATTCAATTCCTGAATACCGATGATGTCAGCATTCTGGTCTGAGATGGCTTGAATTGCCGCTGAAGGATCTTCATTGTGATGCCACAGATTGTAATGACCGATGGTCAGATCTGGCTCACCATTCCAACCCATCCCAAATGGCCAATAATATGGAAAGGCCTTAATGAGAATGATGATGGCAACGGTTCCAAAGGAAATGGCTGAAAGCTTTTCCTTCGTCCAAACGGCAAATGCAAAAAGCAATATCCCTCCGATCAGCGTTTGAATGAGAAATGATTCGAGAAGTTGAAATAATGTGATGTCACTTGGGAAAAGCTGGACGAACAGGACAGGCAGTATTCCGATTGCGCAGAATCGAATGAACCAACGGAGTTTTGGGAGTGTGGCCGAACTCACGGATTCAACCCTTCTTTCGCTTTCCGCCTTTCTTCTTCCCCTTCTTCGTTTCAGGAGGCGGCTTCAACCCATGTACAGTAGAGGCCGCTATCCGATACATGTTCTCGGCAATTATCCGTTCCAGATTGTTCCGAGCATGTTCGCAGTTTCTGTTGGCCAATCCTCCGGTCAACTTCTTACCACGAGCATTAAAATACGTGTAATGCATTTGCATCAACCTTTTAGGTTGAAGGAAAGCCGTGTTCGGATCGCTGAGGTCATATTTGTAATCCAACTCGCTGATGACTAATAGACGATCGACATGGTTTGAATCGCAGAACGCCTGAAACGTAAGCGAATCGCGCATAGTCGCAGCCAAATATCTGGTTGTTGTATCCCGCTCACTTATAACCTGACCGTTTACAATTCCCTTCTTTGGATCCTTAGGCGCTTTAATTAATCGACCCTTTTTGTCGTATCGCTCAATCGCTAGGAACCTGTATTTGAATAATGAGGCTAACTCATTCAATTCTTCCTCATCAATGGTTTCCGGCCGAATTAACGTGTCAACTTTAAGTGAATCGGAAATGGCTGACCTCAGGCTTTTCATGGCGGCTTGACGAAATCTATTCCGAATATTCTCCTGCGGAATTCTTCCCCCATCCGTCAATTCACGGTACAAATCCGTGAAGAACATCTTGTCATCAAAGGGCAAGATGAGAATGTTCATCCTCTCCGTTGAATCAACTAAAGTGGTGTCACCCTGAGCGGAGTCGAAGGGTAAGTGAGCCTGATCGGTTGAGTTAATTTGAGCGATTGAAGCACCCGAAAGCGCTATCAGAATCATGGATATGACCGCTCTAATCAAACTCAATTAGAAGAAGTGTCGAATGATGTCGTTTCCGTTGGCGAACAACAGTAATGACAGCAAAAGAATCATTCCAGCATACTGGGCCACTTCCATAAACTTCTCGTGTGGCTTGCGTTGGAAAATCATCTCGTAAAGCGTGAACATCACGTGTCCTCCATCCAATGCTGGAATCGGAAGTATGTTCATGAATGCCAGTACAATACTCAAGAACGCAGTGATGTTCCAGAAGTGATGCCAGTCCCAAGTAGTAGAGAAAATGCTACCGATAGTAAGAAACCCACCCAAGCTTTCGTATGCTTTGGTTGATGGGGAGAAGATCAACTTCATCTGCTTCACATAGCTATCGAATGTGGCATATGCTTTCTTCATTCCCAACGGGAACGACTCGAAAAATCCATACTTTTTAGTTGCGATGTCAAAGTATTCTTCGGTCAGTCCACTGTTCGACATGCCGAGCATTCCGCTCTCAGGAACGGTACCAGTCATTTCCATTTCCTGTCCTGCTCGATCAATCTTAACCGTAACGCTTTCTCCAATTGTGCCTGTAACAACAGCTTTAAACTCATCGAAATACCGAATCGGTTCTCCATTGATTCCAATGATCTTATCGCCTTTTTCGAAGCCCATTGTTTCGGCCTCCGACCCCTTTTGAACCACACTGACATCAAATGGAACTCGCGGTGCAATAAAGCCACGCGACTTGATCAAGGAAGCAAGAATCTCTTCCTTCATAGGCAGGTCAATGGTCTGACCATCACGCTCAACCGTGATCACCTTGGTGTCATTCAAAACGATGTTTACTGGAATTGAATTGAATTTCTCAGGCAATGCACCATCCAGCGCCAAAATTCTATCTCCATTCTGAAGGCCCAATTCCATTCCAAGGGAATCGACCATTACGCCATACTTGGCATTTTCTGCAGGCAGATAAGTCTCTCCATAAGTGAAAAGCACGCCCCAATAAATCAACACACCAAGTATCACGTTTACGGTAACACCGCCAATCATTACAATCAATCTTTGCCATGCAGGCTTGGATCGAAACTCCCAATCCTCGGCAGGTTTGGACATTTGTTCTTTGTCCATACTCTCATCAATCATTCCCGAAATCTTGACGTAACCACCAAGAGGAACCCAACCAATACCATACTCGGTATCACCGATTTTCTTCTTTACGGCTGAAAACCATGGATCGAAAAAGAGGTAGAATTTTTCTACGCGCATTCCAAACAGCTTTGCTGGAAGAAAGTGCCCGAATTCGTGTAGTACAATTAGGAAAGAAAGGCTGAGCAGAAACTGCGATGCCTGAATAAGAATATCCATTTAGTTGATCAATTCTTTAGCCAAACCACGGGTAGCCGTATCTGTTTGGACAAGGTCGGAGTAATTGGGGTTTTTTATGAAATCTACTTTAGCCATGCAGCCTTCCAAAATGTCTGACATTTGAAGGAAGCCCACCTGATCATTCAGGAACGCTTCGACAGCTACTTCATTGGCTGCATTGAGGATACAAGGGGCATTTCCTCCCATTTTCATGGCTTCGTAGGCTAATGCAAGGTTACGGAATGTATCGCTATCCGCCTGCTCGAATGTGAGGGTCGGGTAATCCATAAAGTTGAAACGTGGGAAGTCGGACTTTAATCGTTCTGGAAAGCCCAAAGCGAACTGAATTGGCAACTTCATATCTGGCAATCCCATTTGGGCTTTCATGCTTCCGTCTTCAAATTGAACGATGGAATGAATGATGCTTTGTGGATGAACAATCACATCGATCTGTTCATCTTTTAATGCGAACAACCACTTCGCCTCAATCACCTCCAAGCCCTTATTCATCATGGATGCAGAGTCAATCGTGATCTTGGCACCCATATCCCAATTCGGATGTTTGAGCGCTTGTGCTTTGGTCACTTCAGCTAATTCTGCACGGCTTCTTCCTCGGAATGGGCCACCTGAAGCTGTCAAGTAAATCTTCTCAATTGGATTGTGGAATTCGCCCACCAAACATTGGAAAATGGCTGAGTGCTCACTATCCACCGGATAGATATTCACGCCTTTTTTCTGAGCCAGTTGAGTTACAATCTCACCGGCCACAACCATGGTTTCCTTGTTGGCTAAAGCGATATGCTTTCCTGCTTCGATTGCGCTAAGTGTTGGCCGAAGTCCAGCATAACCAACCAACGCGGTTAGCACGACATCAATCTCTTCCATCTCCACAACCTGCGCCAAGGCATCGGCACCAGCATAGACTTTTATCCCTTCGTCAAAAAGGACGTCCTGTACTTTTTTGAAAAGGTCTTCCTTTCCAATAACCACACAGTTCGGCTTGAACTTGAGTGATTGCTCAATCAGCAGATCGGCATTGGAATGAGCTGTCAGTACTTCGAGCTCAAACTTATCAGGGTGGGCTTCGAGCACCTCTAGCGCTTGGGTTCCAATGGAACCGGTAGAGCCGAGAATGGCGATGTGCCTTTTGGTTTTTTCTTGATCCAAGGGTAATAAATTAAGGCCGCGAAGGTAGCCATGTACACGAACTGAAGGTTCGAATGAACCGTTCGCACCAAAACAAATTGACCAAGGCTCGGCAGACTTCCCATGTCACGCAGAACGTAGTGCTGCGAAGTGAAGAGTCTGGCCGATAAACACGAGATCCCTCACTCCGCTGCGCTTCATTCTGGAAGACCACTTTAAACAAAAAAGTGACCCCAGCTAAAAGCTAGGGCCACCAATCATCTAGAGGTGCCGTTGGGGCGGCACCGTGGAAAAACTTTAATTAAGCTTTAGCAGCAACTGGCTTCTTTGCAGCAGCTGGCTTACCAACTTTGCTTTCAAGATCAGCAACTTTTTGCTTCAACTCAGCAAGTACTTCGTCATCACTCTTCTTAGTGATACCAACTCGCTCCTTTACTTCTTTGTACTTAGCCTCGAACTCAGTCTTTGCGTTCTCAGTCTTTTCGAAAAGGTCATCAACCATTTTCTTTCCTTCTGCTTCAGAAATTTTTCCTTTAGCAACAAGACCTTTTACAGAGTCTTCCAATTTGCTTGATGCTTCAGCAGCAAGATCAACACCAGCGTACAAGAATTTTTTCAATGAATCTTCCATGATATATAGTTTTAATAAATGTTTGAATTTCAGTTTTAAGACATCCTCCCTATGGCAATTACCGTGCACTTGGTACGTGCCAAAAATGAAAAACAGATTCAAATATCCTTGTAAGTGGTTGATTATCAACTACTAAAATAGATGTTGAGAAAAGTGGAACGCACTTGTGCCAAAAAGCGGCCGGACTGACACGCATGACACGAAGTTCCTTTCGACCCCAAAACATGTCCATCATGTCATGTGTGTCAGGTTTTTTGATCCTCTCTCCTCACCACGAAAAAGTGATTGCCCATTAATTGGCATTTATCATCAACGAGAATTCACCAAATTAAAAACGAGACGCTTCGTACCTCAGCGAGACAACTAGATGTAGCCTATTTTCCGTTTGTTTCGCTGAGGTACGAAGCGTCTCAAATTTCAGCAATGGTGTCATTAAATGGGCAATCACCTCTTAAAAAGAGAGGGTTGGCTCAAGCGGAGAAGTTGGGGTCAGTTTAACCTGCTGGAAACATTCTTCCAAAGAATCAGCAACTTCACAGCCGTAAAACGATCCAAGCATGAGCCATTATATCCATCTTCAAAAGTTGATTCAAATTGATTCGCCAACTGGTTTTACTCAAGAGGCGTGTCGATACATTTTTGAATTGCTTTCATCCTACGGATACAAACCAGAGTACACCAACAAAGGCGGAGTGCGCTGTGCACTTGGGCCGAATCCAACGTTGGCCATTGCTGGTCATGTTGATACGCTAGGTGCAATGGTTTGCGGAGTAAGAGCAGATGGACATTTGAAATTCACCGTTTTGGGAGGCCCGCTTCTAAATGGGTACGAAGGCGAGTATTGCCGAGTCCACACCATTGATGGTAAAATCTACACGGGTACGCTTCTAATAAATGATCCATCCGTGCATGCCAACCGTGAAGCTGGTAAGAAAGAACGCAACACAACCAACATGCATATTCGGTTGGATGAAGACGTGAACTCAAAGACCGATACTGAGAAATTAGGAATAGCCAATGGCGATTTCATCTGCTTTGACACCAAGTATCAAGAGTTGCCAAACGGATTTATAAAAGGCCGATACATGGACAACAAGGCCGGCTGTTTCGTTCAATTTGAAATTGCACGGCAATTAAGTGAGATGAAAAAGGAAGTTCCTGTTGAACTGATCTTTAGCAATTATGAAGAGGTTGGTCACGGTGGTACTTGTGGTTACTCGGCTGGTATTGAAGAACTACTCGTTATCGATATGGGCGTGGTTGGAGATGCGTGTGCAGGAAAAGAAACCCTTTGCTCAATCTGTGCCAAGGACAGCAGCGGGCCATATGATCTAAGTATGCGAAAGAAGCTGGTTCAACTAGCGCAAGACAATGGCATTCCACATGTTCAAGATGTGTATCCTTTTTATGGATCGGATGGTTCGGCCGCGTTGCGAGCTGGAAATGATTTTAGAGTTGGATTGATCGGCCCTGGTGTTGCGGCTTCTCATGGCATGGAGCGTACGCATAAGAAAGGGATTGATGCGACCATTGGGCTGTGCATGGCTTATATCAACGAGATGAGCTAAACTCAGTCTTTCTTCTTTTTCTTCTTCTTTTTGAAGCTTGGAGCAATCGAGTACATGATGCCCAGTGTATGGATGTACGTAGGCTGTTCCTCTCCATATACATGCTCGGATGTATAGAAGAATGTCATCTCCATCTTTTTAGGAAGATCCACATCAACACCGGCCCGGTATCGAACTCGGCTTACCGTGATCAATCCTTGGTCCAAAGGCAAAAAGTATTCAACTGCGATAAATGGTTGAGCCTCCTTCTCACCTTCATACTTCACATCAAACTTGTGCCTGAAGGTCAATTTATCAGAACCGTTTGGCAGCCGTTCAGAATTTCTAATCGGGTTGAGAACCTGCTGATATCGGACTTTGGTTCCCAAACGGAAATCGCCAAAGCGATGGCGATAACCCACTGCTAATTGGTATCGATGTCTGAAGCTTACATACGGACTTCCTTCATTTCGAACTGAAAAACGGTACGCCAGCGTTGCTCCGAATCCTTTCTTGCCAAAGGAAAGTTTTGGCTGCAACAAGTATTGATCGAATTGACTTAGCATAGAATTGAACCTGAATTGCTGGCCCAACGCAAAATCAAATCGCTTGTTGATCGGAACTTGCACTTCAGTTCCTATCCAACTTTCAACGTCATGAACTTGACCCCACCCAGTTAGGGATGAGAGCACAATAACCATTGAAAGTAACGTGGATTTAGTCATCCATTCTGTCATCGTCAGACGTACTTCTTTGTTCATCCTCGAAGTAGAAAATGCGAATGTTGGCGATATCCCGTAGGAAGTCAATCTTCCCTATCTCCATCCTGTTTATCTGCAATCCAGTTCTATTCTCCAGATCCTCCTTAAGCAAGTGATGGTTATCTGGTTTGATCAAGTCAATTTTTTCGTAGGTAACGGTCTTTCGAGCCTCGTGACGTAGCAGCCACACTCGTTCCATACCGAAGGTGAACGCCATAATCATCGAGTTGGTAAACATCAACTCCATGAAACTGATCTTCTTATTGGCCAACGCATTGATCACCGCAATGGAAATAACGATGAACAGATAGGTCATCTCTTTAATAGGCAAGGGTTCGGTACGATATCGGAGAATTCCGAACACCGCAAACAAACCAAACGCGAAGCCCAGCTGCAGTTTCACACTGCTCATTAAAAAGCTCACGAAGAAAATGAGCATGTTAAAAATGAAATAAGTAAAAAGGTAATCCTTCCGCTTTGCCGAAGGATAATACAGCAATCTGATGACCACAAAAGCAACGATAAAGTTGACCGAGAATCGAAAAACCAATTCTCTAAAGTCCTCTACATCAATTAGCGGGATTCCAAATATTTCCATGTTCGCTTAATTTATTCAGATTTAATAATCGTGGTTTGAACCGATTGTATTTCAGTGTTGGGTCGGTCAATATCATCCCAAAACAATACTTACTAATTGAAAACGGCCTGACTTTATTTGCGTCAAGTACCGTCCAAGTATGCGAGTCTCGTGTTCTTGATCCTTGCTTTAATTCAATGATGGCCATTCCGCCTAAACCGGCCTCTTTTCCTTTGCCGATAAACTTTAGTGATCGATCAACCGTAAGGCGCTCCCCAAGATCATTTCGCACCAGTGTGAATCTCACAAAGTCAATATCCATAACGGGAATAAGCGGTGCGTGATCCTTGTCCTGAGTCTCGAGAAAAGCTCGATCATCATCAAGTAACTCTTTAAACGGAATTGGGCTTTTGGTTCTTTTTTTAATCGTCCGCCCTTGGTTTGTCTTGTTCTTCAATTCAAGAAAACTCAAATTAGAACTGACGTATTCACGCTTTCTGACCTTATGCCGTACCGTCCTACCGCGAATGTGTTCGTTGAAAAGCAATCGCTCTTCTGTATCGTAATAGATAGAATGATAATCGAATGCGCGTTCTTCCTTGATCTCCAAAATGTGATGCGATTCCAACAGACCATCTAAAATATTAGCCAGTTGCGCCTCTCGAACCACGAACTTGGTATCAATCCGATTCATAAGTGCAGCCGTGTCCATTTCCTTTAGGGAAATTGGAGAAAACCGTGCTAATATTTCGTGGATGCTTTCGCTCATTTATCAATCAGCAGATCATCTAAGATCATATCCTCTCCATTTGAGTTGAGCATGACATCTCGAATTACAACTGTAGAACCGGATGCACATGAATCGCATCTCGAATACACGAAAATTCGGTAGTCACCGGTTGTTAAATTCTGAAATCTGTACGAACCATCATAACTGGTTTTGTAATTGTCATCGTATAAGCTGTTCGCCCCACCGTAAACGATGAACACATCTTCGTCATGTGCATAATATTCAGATGTCAGCTGGCCTGAAGTATTGTAATCAAAGGCATAGACTTTCCCGGATATAGTTGATGTTCCACCCTCACCTTCCTTCTGGCAGGAACTGAAGCCAACCACAGCAAAAACGGCCATTGCCGCGAACCAGAATCTCATTTTAAAAGCGTGATTAATCATGTGCGCCAAATTAACAATTCCATCTTGTGGCTTGGTCTGCAAGCCGTACAGGAAATTGACAATTGTCTGTGGCAAAACTAGGATCAAGGCTTGGCTATTGTTTACAAAATCAAAACGCACTTGTGTAAAATCACAAATCAGTTTGAACTCGTCCGTTTTCATTTGCAGATGTACATTTGCTCACCATGCAATTCAGCGAAGTCTTAGACCAAACCCGCATCAAAGAGCGATTGATCAACTCAGCCAAAACCGGTCGAGTTAGTCACGCCCAAATGATAGTTGGGAACGAAGGCACCGGTGGATTGGCGTTGGCGCTGGCCTATGCAACTTATCTCAGTTGTACCGACAAACAGGATACAGATTCCTGCGGAAAGTGTCCTTCGTGTATCAAGTACACCAAACTGCAACATCCTGATTTGCATCTCTTTTTTCCGAATAACACGGCCAAGGATGTGAAGAAAAATCCTTCCTCGAGTCTCTTTGTAAACGACTGGAGAAAGGCCGTTTTGAAATCGCCTTATCTCAATCTATCGGATTGGTTGAACGAACTTGGAGTTGGAAACAAGATCGGAATCTTGAGTGAGCGCGACAGCGCAGAAATTGTTGCCACCACCAATCTCAAAACGTACGAATCAGAATACCGGATCGTGTTAATCTGGATGGCAGAGAAAATGAACGAGTCTTGCGCCAACAAGATTCTAAAGGTGATTGAAGAGCCGCCACCAAAAACCGTTTTCCTTCTGGTTGTGGAGGACACCGAGCATATGTTGGCGACAATAACCTCTCGGGTTCAAGCGGTGCATTTACCACCATTAAATGACGAGATAATGGCCGAACGATTGATTCGTGATCATGCACTTGATTCGCACTCGGCACACAGCATTGCGTTGCGATCTGATGGCAATTACCACATGGCCATAAAGCTTGCACATGCAGGTGATGACAACGACATCAACGAATTCTTTATCCGCTGGATGAGGCTCTGCTTTTCTGGAAATCCATCTGATATTTTCAAACTAGCAGATGAGTTTCATGTTTTGGGAAGAGAGCGACAAAAAGAGTGGCTTCAAGCTGCATCAAACATGTTGCGAAAAGCCAGTATTCATAAATGGCAAGCCAATTCTGGGCTGGTTGGTGACCAAGAAAAGTTCGTAGCCAATTTTGCCAAATTCATGGATCCTTCGGTTTCACTGAAACTGTTGTCGATGTTTGACGAAGCATCTGCTCAAATCAGTAGAAACGCCTTTGCGAAAATCGTTTTAGCCGACATGAGCTTCAGTATTGGCGCCATTCTTAGGCAGAAAGCAGTTTCCTAAAACGAAAGGCTCGAGCACTGCTCGGAGTTTTTAGCTTTGCATCTTATCGAAAAAACCAAATGGGTTGTTCATCGTGTGGGAATAGAGCCTCCGGAGTACCGGCAGGATGTGGGAACAAAGGAACCTGCAGCAGTGGGGGGTGCAACAAACTGGACGTGTTCAATTACTTGTCGAACATGGAATTTCCATCGGATCACAAGCAAAGTCCGTATGTAGAGGTTCAATTTAAAGGCACACGCAAATCCTACTTCCAACTGGAAGATGGGAATGATTTGAAAAAAGGTCAGGTTGTAGTTGTCGAGGCAGAAATGGGAACCGATGTTGGCACCATCAGCCTTTCTGGAGATCTTGTTCCGATTCAAATGAATCGAAAGAAAGTGAGCACCACTTCTGGAGATCTCAAAAAGGTGCTTCGCGTTGCGAACGAGAAAGACGTAGATAAATGGCAAAAAGGCATTGACCTAGAAGATGGCACGATGCATCATGCTCGTATCAAAGCGCGGGACATGGGCCTGAGCATGAAAATCAGCGATGTCGAATTTCAGGGAGATGGCAAAAAGGCAATCTTCTATTACACATCCGAAGACCGAATTGATTTTAGGGAGTTAGTAAAGCAACTTGGCACGAAATACAATGTGCGCGTAGAGATGAAGCAAATTGGTGCACGACAAGAGGCAGGCAGAATTGGTGGCCTTGGAACTTGTGGTCGTGAATTATGCTGCTCAACTTGGTTAACCGATTTTAGAAGTGTAACCACCAAAGCTGCGCGTTACCAGCAACTTTCATTGAACCCAGCAAAGCTTGCCGGACAATGCGGAAAGCTGAAATGCTGTCTCAACTTTGAGCTGGATTCCTACGTGGATGCTTTGAAGGATATCCCTGGGATAAAGACGAAACTCCTAACGGAAAAAGGCACTGCTCAGACGATGAAAATCGACATCTTTAAAAGGATGATGTGGTTTACGTATCGTGACGATCCATCAAACTTTATTGCTGTTTCTGTTGATAAGGTGAAGGAGATTCTTGCCTTGAACAAGGATGGAAAGAAGGCTGGAACCTTGAGAGACGAGACGATTGTTATTGCTAAACCAGCATTCGATTTTGAGAATGTTGTTGGACAAGACGATCTATCCCGATTTGATAATAAAGGCGGTGGCGGTAATTCTGGCCGAAACAAGAAAAGAAAGAAGGGAGGTAATTCTTCTAGCAGACCAGGAGGAAA
>JBLFWJ010000052.1:0-18371 GCA_047611425.1 Bacteroidia bacterium
TTAATGATTCCCCCGCAGCATGCCAGTAAAACTCAAATTCATTTCTGAAACATTTGGTTTTACTAGGTTTAATAAATCCTCCGCCTCGTTCTTCGGCACCTCCTTTAAAAAGGAGGAATGGCGACAGTTCCCCCTTGAAAAGGGGGTGCCCGAAGGGTGGGGGATTTTTTACTGGTATGCTGCAGGGGAATCATTTTTATTTTTCAAGTATTCTGAGGTGATTCTGTAAAACTCATTGACCTGTTCTAGTCGATTCTCATTGATGCTGGACATCGGTAATATGCATCCTTCCCAATTGTCTGTAATCCAACGGGCACCTTCAATTAGTGGTGCATCCGAGTAGTCAATTTTCCGATCTTTGTACCATCCGTATATGTAGAAATAAGGTTCTGGCACCATTTCATCTGCTGGATTAAAACCCGCCCCAATTGATCGGTCTCCTTCTCCATCTGATTCATGAAGAATATGATATGTTCCAGTATCGAAATGATGTGGCCAAATGTTGATGTCCGATTCAATTCCGATCTTCCCAATCAGTTCTTGAAACGCTTGATTGGCCAAGGTTCGATAATCAACCCAGCTCTTTAAAATGCTTTCACTTGGTTTGGAGAAAGCATCAAATCTATAGAGGTCAGAAGCAGGCAATTCGTAGTGTAGACTCAAATCCAATTCACCTTTTGATCCAGCGTCCTCCAACCATTTCTTCCATGGTTCAACAGTTTGCATGTAGGTTAGGCCATTCAATTCCACTCTGTCTAGTTCAATTCCATTTTTATTAATGCCGAACGAGAAAGCTACTGGATCAACGAATATTGAATAACGGTTTCCATTCAATTCAAGGGCACGTCCTACGATGTGGTTTTTCGTTGTGTCCCACTTTGCTGTAGTATGACTGTCATCCGGGTTTGGCGCAACGAAATTCTTCCCGGTCAGGGAGATTATTTGACTGGCAACATGAAGTTGGGCTTCCGCCTTAATGTATTCTTCTGTGTTCATTATCGATTGTCATTTATGTTTCGCATTCAGTCGAAGAGAATCCATTTCCCTGACAACCAATGAAGTGCTCAGGCTGATTAAGCCTTTACAAAAAGTGAATCGCTGAAATATTTCTTGCTATCCAAGAAGTGCTGTTCGAACTTAAACCCTGCTTGTTCTCCTATTTGTTCTATACCCGACAGGGAGTACTTCTTAGATAATTCAGCCCAGATGAGTTCGTGAGCATTAAAATGGAATGATTTCCCAGTAGCATCAATTTTCACTTCTTGGTCTTCTAAACTGACCAAATAGCTCCGTACATCTCCCGTATCCGGATTGTAAAAGCTGTAATAATCGAATTGATCCAAATTGAAGTTTCCTCCCAATTCTCGGTTGATTCGGCTAAGAAGATTCATGTTGAATCGTTTTGTGATTCCTGCTGGATCCTGGTATGCGTTTCGAATCAAGTTCGGATCTTTCATTAAGTCGAACCCTACCATTAACAGGTCATTTATGCGCATATGCTGGTTAATGTGCTTCAGAAGATCCAAGGCCCATTCTGGTTTGAAATTTCCAATGTTTGACCCGAGGAAGAGAATGATACTTGGACAGTTTTGCTCTGCCTCAATCTTGTCCATCATTTCAAAATAATCACCCACTTGAGGGTTCATTTTTAAGTCAGGTAAAGACGTTTGCATGCCTTCAACCAAAAGGTTGATTGCTTCTTCAGAAATATCTATTGGAACATAAGTGAAGTCCGCACCTGAGGTCAATAAGTTCCTCAATAACTCCTTGGTTTTCAGTCCGTCACCAGCTCCCAGTTCTATAATGTTGAAGTGACCCGTAAACCCAGTCGCTTCAAGAATCTCAACTGCCCGATTTTGCATGATGTCCATCTCGCAACCGGTGAGATAGTATTCAGGCATGGCCATAATCTCCTGAAAGATTCTGCTGCCTTCATCATCATAATGATACTTGGACGAAAGATATTTCGGTTCAGCCGATAATCCCTCTGCTACTTCTTCTGCAAACGTTTTTTCCATTCTTATTATGGTTGGGGCTTTCCGAGGAACGCCCGTACAGTTTTTATCGTGCCAACCGTATTCCGCTGAACTGCCACTGAAAATGTGGGTGGAAGAAATTACGGTAGGTACTTCGGCAATGTCCATTGGGTGTTGCCACTGAACCACCTCTTAGAACCATTTGATTGATCATGAATTTACCATTGTATTCCCCAATCGCTCCCAGTGCTTTCCTGTATCCAGGGTAGGGGAGATAGGCGCTGTTCGTCCACTCCCAACGCTGGCCGTGAGCTAATTGTTTAGAGGCCGCTTCCCATTCAAATTCAGTAGGTAATCTAAACCCTTTCCATGCTGCAAAGGCAGCTGCTTCGTAAAAGGAAACGTGGCAAAGAATTGCACGTGGGTCGACCTTCATCGACCCACCCAACGTAAAGTGATGCCACTCGCCATCAACTTTTTTCCAATACAAGGGAGATTCTATTTTATTCTTTTGAACCCAAATCCAGCCTTCATCCAGCCAAAAGTTGAAGTCTTGGTATCCGTCATTTTCTATGAATTCTATAAACTCACCATTTGTAATCAAGCTTTTGCTGATCTCGAAATCGTGGAGGTAGACTTTGTGTCTAGTTAGCTCATTATCGAAACAGAATCCTTCTCCTTCAAACCCAATTTCGTAAACACCGTTAGGCATTGTAACCCAACCATCTTCTAAATTTTCAGAATTGATGAGAGCTCCATTTAGCTTGTGAATACCGTCTGGTTTCTTTTCACTTAGATTGAACTTCAGGTCAGTAATTAGCAACTCCTGATGCTGTTGCTCGTGGTTCAATCCAACTTCAAATAGTCCAGTTATCTCTTTCGAAAAAACACTTTCCAAGAGAAGGTTCATATGTTCATCAACATACTTTCTATAGGCGTAAATCTCTTCTACAGAAATGTCGATTTCGCCACGCTTGTCGCGTTGGGTTCGGTCACCAACGTTGTTGTAGTAACTGTTGAAGATGAATGCGCAATCTTCGCTGAATCGCTTATAACCGCTGAGGTATTGGCTTAGAATGAACTCCTCGTAAAACCAAGTGGTGTGGCCCAATTGCCACTTCGCAGGACTGGCATGAAGTACTACTTGTGCGTTATAATCTTCAGGTGCCAACGGTTGGCAAATCTCTTCAGATCGGGCTCTAACTTTGGTAAATGTCTCTAGAAGTGAGGTCACGCTTCTAAAGTCGGATTTTTATTTGAGTTGAATCAAGGTATAACAATACCCGATATCCTTGAGCGATTGTAAACAGTGAAGCTTCCTAAACCGCCACTCAAATTGGTGATTGGGTTGTAGGGTGTAGCAGAAGAAAATCCACCATCCGAGGCAATATCCGCCAGCGTTTCGAAGTAATCGTAGCCACTCCGGTCAATGGTCCAAAGTTCCATATCAACTGAATCTCCTTCAAACACATTTCGCGATCGGTAGCGATACGACCTTTCGTTTCCGTTTGTTAAATCATCAGTTAAGGCAACGAAAGTCTTGTCAACGGTGTCGTTTACGGTCATTATTAGTCGATAGAAATTTTCAACATTTCCAGGGTCTTGGAATACAACGCTGGTTCTGTATTTGGTTCTTTCTTGCGCGTTCCCTCCTGGTCCGCCACCGCCACCGCCAAATTCATTTTCTTCAAAAAGGATTGAATCCAATGTTATCTGAGGATTTAAAAAGGAAGTTGCAGTAATTAGTTCATCACCGCGTGTCACGTTCAGCTCGTAAGTGTTTCCATCTATAAGAGGGAAGCTTTGCAAAAAGTAAATACCGCTGTCTAGTTCGGTAAAGGTGCCTTCAATACCGTTCTGATCTTTAAGGGTGGCTAAAGCACCACTGACTCTTGCCAATCCTTCGGCATCTGTAAATCGGCCGCTTTCAGAGATAAAAATGACATGAAAGGAATCTTGAGCACAAATGCTGGCATCAATTACAGTTTTTGGATCTGCCGTATTCAGATCAACTTCTATCACCTTTTCACAGGCAATCAATGAAAGGATGACAAGTGGTATGAAATGTAGTTTTCTCATATCTCAGAATTTGAAATTCCATGTAAATGATGGAACGATAGAAAATAATGATAGCTGAACCGCTTCGGTCGTTCCAGGATTATCCTCAGATTCCTGAAACGTAATACTGTAAGCGTTCTCCCGTGCATAAGCGTTGTAAACGGAAAGACTAAAGTCAGACTGGAATCGCCTCTTCTTTTTGCTGTGTAGTGTGACACTAAAATCCAATCGGTGATAGTCAGGCATTCTATACCCGTTTCTTTCTGTATAATATGGAATGGGCTTGCCTTCAATTACGTACACTCCGCTAGGAAATGTAACCGCATTACCCGTATAGTAAATCCAGTTTGCCGAAATTGTCCATCGTTTGGTAGGACGATAACTCAATACAATGGCTAGGTCATGGGTTCTATCCTGGCGAGCTGCGAAATACTTTCCATCATTCACGAAATCAATCTTACGCTCCGTGCGCGACAGTGTGTAAGAAATCCACCCGGTAAACTTTCCTTTCTTTTTCCTTAAAAGAAATTCGCCACCAAAGGATCGACCTGAGCCAAAGGCCAATTGAGATTCAACTTTCTTATTTAATAGTAGGTCGGCTCCGTTCTCGTAATCAACAACATTATACATGTCTTTGTAATAGCCTTCTACCGATAACTCAAATTTGTCTTTGAAAAGGTTTTGAAAGAAGCCGACAGAATACTGATCGGAGTATTGTGGTTTGATTATCGGGCTACTTGGAAGCCAAACATCTGTTGGTGTGCTTGCCGTAGAATTGGAAAGAAGATGGTTGTACTGATACATTCTATGATAGGATGCTTTAACCGATGTTGATTGCGTAAAGGCGTAGCTTAAACTAGCTCGAGGCTCAACCCCGAAATAGGTGTTTATGTGATCTAGATTTCCATATTCAGTGGAATCGATAATGTCATTATTGTCGTTGTAATCGTAAAGCGTTGCCGGTCCGAAGCGATTGAAAACCGAGAACCTTAAACCATATTTGGCAGTCAGTTTTTTGGTGATCTTTTGTTCGTTACTTACATACGCAGCGGACTCAGTAGCGTAAGCTTGATCAAGAATGATTGTGTTGAGACTTGTGCTGCCAGTTGCTTCCAAACTACCTGGGCTGTAGTTGTGAAGGATGGCATTTACTCCAAACTTCAACGTGTTTTTGGGATTTAAATAGTAAGTCAAATCTTCCTTCAAGTTGAAATCCTGAATACCCGCCCCAATCTTAAATTCTGAACCAGATGGGCTGATTGTGATTGCATAATCATAGTTGCTGTATATGAAAGAAGTGTTGGAGAATAGCCGTTCGTTAAACACGTGGTTCCATCTTAATGTGCCAGTTCCATTTCCCCATTCGAATCCAAAATTGGCGACTCCCAGTACATCTCTTCCAAAGTAACCCGAAAGGAAAATTCGGTTTTTATCATTGATCCGATAATTGACTTTAGCGTTTAAATCATAGAAGTAGAGCTTGGTACCAGTAGCGTTTCTGTCGAAAATCGGTAAGAAAACATCAGCGTAAGTTCTTCTTCCACTAACGATAAAGGAGCCTCGATCTTTCACGATTGGACCTTCAACGGTAAGTCGGGCTGAGATTAGTCCAATTCCGCCTGAAAATCCGTGGCGCTTCATGTTTCCGTCATTCATGTGAATATCCATTACCGAAGCCGATCTTCCTCCATATTCTGCGGGAATACCAGATTTGTACATGGCCACATCTTTAATCGCATCAGAATTAAAAACGGAGAAGAATCCCAATAAATGGGAAGGATTGTAAACAGGAGCTTCATCCAGAAGAATTAGATTCTGATCGATGTTTCCACCTCGTACAAAAAAACCTGCATTACCCTCTCCAGCCGAACTAATGCCTGGCATTAATTGAATGGATTTCATTACATCCTTCTCTCCGAAAAGAACTGGAACTTCATTCAATTCCTTGATGTCCATTTTGACCACACCAATGTCTGTATTGGTAATGTTCTCGTTGTTCCTCGTTGCCTGAATTACCACTTCTTGCATATCTACCGAAGCGGTTTTCAATTCTAGGTTGTAGGTGAGGCTTTTTTGTAGGTCGAACTCAATCGTGTCCGTAGCAAAGCCGATATATGAATAAACGATATTGTGTTTACCCGCTGGAAGCGTTAAGGAATAGAAGCCGTAAACGTTTGTTACCGTTCCTGCTGTCGCCACCGGATCGACAATTGAAACGCCAATAAGCTCTTCGCCTGTGTTACCATCTTGGACGTTTCCACTAATCGTGAATTTTTCTTGGGAGCTGGCTGAAAGAGAAATCAGTACAGCAATTAGGCTCAAACAAAACCTAAATAATCGAGGGATCTTGACCATCATTTATTGTATTCGGTGGTGCAAACAATTTAGCAGCGCAAATATTGCGCGATGGATTGAATGATTTGCTTAAAACTTTAGAAGGTTTGTTAAAAATGGTTTGCTAATACTCGACAGATGTTTTTATCAACTGACATCTCGATTTGCTTGGAGGTATAAACTCTGACCCAATGTTAAATGTTCCTCTGAGCTGCGAAATTTCAATTCTTTGTATAAACGATAACCTGAAGAAGCCGTACTCAATCTTTGAACTCAACCTAATTAGCTCATTTTGTTAAAGTGGAAGGAGGTGGAGAAGATCTTTTCTTCAACCGGGCGTTCCTTTTCTCATACCGGACCTCACGATCTCGGATCCACTTTACGTATGTAGGAAAGTCTAATTCGGAAATACCACCAGACCGAGTCCGGCCAATAATTTTTCTGACAGGTATGCTTGGAACAGGATTAATGTCAATGTCGAAAAGGTCCGTGAGGGTAACACCTGACCCTGTTGTCTCAGGTACAGTCAGCGAAATAGGTTTGGAAGGGCTATCGAAATACGAAGCGTGGCTAGGAATTAACCATGGTTCAAGTGTGCCGTACGTATCGAAATACTTGGCCAATAGAAATCGATTGCTTGGCAAGGATACCCTTCTCCACCACAAACCGCGTACGTCATCCATTGCCTTGGTTGTGGCATCGCTTGATGTAACGGGGTCATACAAATCGAATAGCTCGTTAATCTCCTTATTCATGTTTGTAAGGAAGTCACCATCACGTTTCAAGGCTCGGTATCCTACAAATGTGCCTAACAAGTTGGAGTAATTATCCTCTGGTGAGAAGGCTGATTGTTTCTCATGGATTGGCCAGAAAGTAGGAACACCGAAATAAGTTCTGATTTCATGCCAAACCGACATTTCATGACTAATCCGCTGTGCGAGTCTCAGGATGTCGTCATCGCTCAGTTCTGCACCTTTTAGTAAAAGATCAATTTGTCTTTTACCTCCTTCACGAACAGTTTCAATTGTTGTGTCGGTACCAAGGCTATTGGAAATATGCCAAGCGAAAAAAGCCACTAGATCGGCATTATCTCGGATATGACCTAAGTCTATAAAGCCACCGTGATTTGAGTAAATGATTCCGTTTCCTTCCTGATCATCGCCATAGAAAACGTGGTTCCCTAAATGCTCTACAGAAGTGATATACCCCATATGTACAGGCATCCAGAAGACCGGTGCGTCATACCCAAAATTGCAGCATTGCCGTATCATTCTACCAAATGGTTGAATGTCAACAGTTTCGAGCTTTTCGCGTATAGACTGGCCATTTGCAAATTGCAAAAGCCCAGTGATTACAATCAAAAGGGTAGTTACGGTCGATTTTTTAAGAGAGACCAATGTGTTCCGAGTTTCAGATTGCTAAGAAACGGATTTTCAGAATTGAGATTTTGAGTTGAATCAAATTCGACTATGGGAATATTTAAAGCTCTCCGCAGTCTTCAATCTCAACTCTAGCCTGAGGATTTCCGTTTGGTGAGCCCAAAGCTTCAATCTTTTTCACTACGTCCATGCCTTTGGTCACTTTTCCAAAAACTACGTGTGCTCCATCTAACCAAGCGGTTTCAACGGTACAGATAAAGAACTGGCTTCCATTGGTATTTCGACCGGCATTTGCCATGCTAAGGATTCCCTCGCCTTGGTGCTTTAACTCAAAGTTTTCGTCCTCAAACTTTTCTCCATAAATGGATTTCCCACCAGTACCATTATGGTTGGTGAAGTCTCCACCTTGCAACATAAATTGAGGGATAACTCTATGAAAATGGCTGCCTTTAAAGCCAAATTCTTTTTCTCCTGTGCACAGTGCACGGAAATTTTCGGCTGTTTTTGGAACTACGTCTGCACGTAATTCAAATTCAATTCTGCCTTCTTGTTCACCATTAATAGTGATATCGAAGAATGTTTTAGGGTTGGTTACTTCTGACATGAAAATGCGATTCAATATTGAGTCGCAAAAGTGAGCATTTCCTCCTATTCTTCAACGGATCTTTTCCGCTTTGGTGTAAAGGCATATTTCGTGAGCCCGGCAATGTTTACAAAAGTCATCGCGAAGTAGTGACCTGGCGCAAAAAGTGCCTCCAATGCTTTGCCTTTTTTTTCACCGTGTTCGGCTACACAGGCTTCGCCTATGTACGACATTCGCTTCCAATGGCGCGACCATTTACCCTTTGATCCATCTTCAAAAACCTCCTTGGCCGTTATTCGAATGCAAAGTGCATGACCTTTTGCGTTGCAATACTTAACTGGATTTTCTGAAACGTCTTCGCTGATTGTAGTGTCTGTTTCATACGCCAACTCAGAATTTTCTTGCGCAGCGAGGTTGCTACAGCAGAGTAAAAACAAGACCGGAATTACTACCCAACGCATTTTATAAAGATGAGGCAATTGTATTAATCAGACTGTCATAAAACCGCGCTCAAACAAATTCAAGTATTAAGGAAGACCGGATTGATTATTCGGTCTAAATACTGTGACTGTGGGTTATATGTAATTGATAAATTCGCGATCTCAAATAATGATACCATAAACACCATGGCAAAAAAGATTTCAGATTTAGTTGAAGTAAAGGACAACAAGGTTGCTTCACGATATAAAAAAGACAAGGTAGCTGTCGGCCACTTCATTGAGGATTACATGAACGGTCTTGTAAACCTGAAAAGTGATTTCAAAGAGGTTATGAAGCACAAGGACGAAATCTTCACATGGAATTTCGTTGGGCACCATTACAAGTTCTTTTTGACCCGTTTCATTCCTGAAGTATTGAGTCACTCTCAAAAGCAAGATGAGCGAATCATCAGAAGTCATTATGATGATAAGAATGATCTATTCAACTGGTTTTTGGGACCACGAATGATCTACACAAGTTGCTATTACAAAGACGAGAACGAAACGCTTGAACAAGCGCAGGACAACAAAATGGACCTGATTTCTCAGAAAATGCAATTGAAGGAAGGCGACAAATTGCTGGATATCGGTTGTGGATGGGGAACACTAGTAACGCACGTAGCAAAGCATTATGGTGTAGATGCAACTGGTGTAACGATTGCAGAATCAGGGAAAGATTGGGCAGAAGCCTTGATTAAAGAAAACGGTGTAGAGGACAAAGCACGTATCCTAAGAATGGATTACCGTGACATTCCAAAGAAGAAGTACGACAAGATTACTTGCTTGGAAATGGCCGAGCACGTTGGTGTAAAGAACTTCAGAAAGTTCATGCGTCAGTGCTACGATATGTTGGAGGATGATGGAGTATTCTACATCCAGATTGCATGTTTACGTGAGCGTGATAGTGTTCTTTCAGGACCAAACCAAGAAGATATCGTTTGGGGAATGTTCATGAACGAGTACATCTTCTCAGGAGCGGACGCAAGTATGCCAGTTAACTGGGATCTTCGTCAGATTGAAAAAGCTGGATTTGAGGTTCACTCTATCGAGAACATCGGAATTCACTATTCTAAGACGATTGATGCTTGGTACTATAACTGGATTGGCAACAAAGACAAGGTGATTGAGAAGTACGGTGAGTACACTTACCGTATGTATGAGATTTTCTTAGGTTGGTCCGTTGAAATCGCTCGCGAAGGTGGATCAACTGCATACCAAATCGTTTGTTACAAGAACGATGACAATTTTGATCGAGGTCGATTTATTGGAAAAACAGCGTTGGGAGAATCTTCAGGTGTGAAGAATACTGATTCGGTTAGCTCTGTAAAGACTACTGAGGAATTGGTAGGTTAAATCTACTTCACGTTTCTTGAAATAGAAATTTGATCACAAAACTGAAAATGTTTTGTGTTTAGCAAAAATCCATTCTTGCTGATGTCTCGAAAGAACATCGGCTTGAATGGATTTTTTTGCGTCTAAGAATGATTGATCATTAATTAAAACTCCGTAATCTGCTTGTCTCATATTTAAAAATAGAAAATCATGTATGATCGAACCGAATCAATAATTGTCGAGCAATTTCTATTCTGCTCGGTAAACGTTTGGGATGCATTGACAAAACATGAAATCATGATTCAATGGTTTTTCGAGGACCTTCCATCTTTTGAGCCCAGAGTTGGTTTCAAGACTCAATTTCCTGTGCATTCGGAAACAAGAACGTTCACACATGTGTGGGAAATTCTAGAGGTTGACCCATCAAAATCCATTACGCTGGACTGGTCTTACATCGAATATCCAGGAAATGCGCAGGTAAAATTTGAAATTGAAGCTGAGGAAGAAGGTTCACTAATCCGAGTCATAAACTCCAACCTGGCTAGCTTTCCAGATGACATTCCTGAGTTCCAAACCTGAAGCTGCAGAGCCGATTGGACCTACTTTCTGCAAGAACGATTGAAAACTTTTATGGCGAGGTAGGCGCTAACCCCAGAACCTCTTCCGCAAATAGAAATGTTTCTGAACGAACCGATTCTAAGTCTTTAGATCGAAGAGGCGAGGTAATCACATGTGCATCTACATCAGCGAATTCAACGTAGCGCTTTTGAGAAGCTGGAGTTCCTAATTCACTCATCATCTTTCTCATTGCTGGAACCGAAACGATCCAATCTTGCTCTGATTCGTTTTTGTAATAGCAACCGACAAAAATGGGTTGGTTGATCCGATTGAATGTTTCATTTGTCATTGTCGCGTTTAGCAAAGATCGCATGGTAACTAATGCTTCCAACCGGTAACGATTTACCCAATACTTTTTAAATTCTTCAGTGGCCTCATATTCTCTAAAATCACCTCCAAACATGAGCCGTACAATTTTCAAACCCCATGGCCCGACAAGAGCCTGTGAATTCTGGTCTACTAAATCAATATTGGGCGAGTAGTTTATGACCGCTTTAATCTCAGTGTCATGAGCAGCTAAATAAAGACCGAGGGTAGATCCAGTTGAGGAACACATGAGGATTACACTATCCCCAATCAACTTTCCAATCGCGATGGCTTGCTTTGCAGATTCGAGATAATTCTCGGGTGTAATGTCGATCATTGCATCAACTGTGTCGAAACCATGTTTTGCCAATCTAGGCTCGTACAGATTCATTCGGTATCGAGCTGAAAAATCAGTTGTGATAGGTCTTCCTTCCATTTTACTGGCCGAAAAACCATGGAGAAAAACAATGCTGAATTGAGTCTTTGAGATGGAATCTCCATTCCAAACAATGCCTGCTTCATTGTCAGGTTTCATTGTCTTGAATCCTGATTCTCGATTTGCAATCCAATTGTCCAGCTTATCTAGCTGAATGCTCAATTGGATTGTAGTAGGATCCAAATTTGGTTTTGGCGCTTGGGGCCCAAGAAGAAAAATGAGTCCAGCCAGAATGATGAAAGCCACTAAAGCGAATCCAAGTTTCTTCATTTTATTCGTAGAGCCATGGTTAACGTGCGTTGCAAATATCGCACGAAGGGATGGAATCCGTTAATCAATGATCCACAGTACATCATCACAGAAAACCATGGTTTCATCACATAAAATATATGTTCGCAATGCTTTATTCTACTTCCGAGTCTTACCATCAAATCTTAGAAAATGAATTTTTTGAAATCGATTATTAGCTGTTCACTAGCCGCCAGTTTGCTCTTCTTTTCTTCCTGCTCCGAAGATGAGGACACGAATTCTCCGCAAGTGGAAGATCTTACAGTTAACAACACGGTCGTTCTTGGGGTGGTTGAAATAAATGCTGGCCAAGATCTATCGATAATCGCCAACATAACTGCAAGAATATTTCTGACAATTGGGTTCATCTTGAGTTTGGATTGGTGATTTACTCTTAAATAAGTGAAAGATCATCAAAATCGAAAATCTACCAACATTCATTCGGTACAACTTCAAACCAATTCGAACCTATTTCAAGTACCTTCGTAGCCATCAATAAACACGGGCCATATTAGATTTCTTTTGGCCATCTGACTATCCAAACACATGACATTTGAATCTTTGGGCCTTTCGGAGCCTTTGCTAAGAGCAGTAGCCAAGAAAGGATACACCGAGCCATCTCCAATTCAAGAGAAAGCGATTCCCGTAGTATTAAAGCAAAAGGATGTGCTGGCATCTGCACAAACTGGAACGGGTAAAACTGCTGGTTTTGTACTACCAATCCTTCAATTATTAGATCAAGGGCAGAAACAGCGCAATCGTCCTGTTCGAGCTTTGGTACTTACTCCTACAAGAGAACTTGCGGCTCAGATTTATGAGAATGTACGTGAGTATAGCTGCTTCATTGATTTCAAGTCGACCGTGATTTTTGGAGGCGTAAATCAAAACCCACAAGTTCGAGCCTTGAAGAGCGGGGTTGATTTGTTGGTGGCCACACCGGGTCGCTTATTGGATCTTGTTAATCAAGGTCATTTAAGGCTGGATCGAGTTGAGATTCTCGTTTTAGATGAAGCAGATAGAATGCTCGACATGGGTTTTATCCATGACATTAAGCGAGTCTTGAATCTATTGCCTCAAAAGAGACAAAATCTTTTGTTCTCGGCTACATTTTCAAATTCAATAAAGAATCTGGCAGGAGGTTTACTAAAAGACCCTGTTCGTGTTTCTGCAACGCCAGAGAATTCGACAGCCGAAATGGTTAGCCAAAAGGTTTACAAAGTTGATAAGGGAAGAAAGCCAGCTTTGATTACCAAATTGATTAGTGAAGGAGATTGGTCACAGGTTTTGATTTTCACGCGGACCAAGCACGGGGCAAATCGATTGGCCAAAAAGCTGGATCAGCAAGGAATTACTTCCTCAGCCATCCACGGTAATAAAACGCAAGGGGCCAGAACTCGAGCTCTTGCAGGATTTAAGAAAGGAGAGATTCGAGTTTTAGTTGCGACAGACATTGCTGCTAGAGGATTGGATATTCCGTTGTTGCCCCACGTTGTGAATTTTGAACTACCTAATATTTCTGAGGATTACGTTCACAGAATAGGAAGAACGGGACGAGCAGGTGCCAGTGGAGAGGCTATCTCTCTTGTATGTGCAGATGAATACGATTACTTACGTGGAATTGAAAAGCTTTTGAATCAGAAGCTTGAGACTACCGTTGTAGCAGGCTACGAGCCAGAGTTTACTGAGCCAACACCAAAAGAAAAGAAGCCTGCCAACCAAGGAGGTCAGCAGGCTAAGAAAAAACCTTTTAAGTTTAGAAGAAAGCCTACCCCGAGACGGTAGGCTTATAGCTCATTAGCTTCTTACAATAGATACACGAACGGCAACGGGTCCTTTCATTCCCATTTCTACTTCGTAAGTGACTTTGTTGTTTTCCACAACTTCTTCTTTCAATTCATTCACGTGAACGAAAACGCTTTCTTGCGTTTCAACGTCCTTAATGAAACCGTAACCTTTCTGGTCGTTGTAGTAAGTGACAATTCCAGTTCGGATTGGATCTAATTCGTCCTCTGGCTCCCTTGCGGCAGCGCCAATCTGGATGTCCTCAATATTAACCTCTACTTTCTTAACCGTTGGATCTGGCGGAGTATCGGTAATCACACCATTTTCATCCACATACGCAATCATATCGTCCCAGCTTGATTTGCCAGCTTCCTTCTTGGCCATTTTCTTGGCCTCCTTATCCTTCTTCTTCTTAGCCTTCTTATTTCTTACTTCCTTCTTGCCGAAGGTTTCTTGTGATCTTCCCATTTATCGCTTACGGTTATGGCCGTAAAGGTAGCCATTGACCACTGATTACATAATGGAATGCTACAAACATCAAAGTAGGTTTTGAACAGCCTACAGGTTCATAAAGGAAGCGAGAGTTGCTCAGAATTGAAGACGCCTTCCAGGGTCAGAAGTTTTTTCTTGGCAGGAAGACCACCTGCATAACCCATAAGATTACCATTGCATCCAATAATTCTATGACAAGGAACAATGATGGAGATTGCATTGGCACCATTGGCCGAAGCGACCGCTCTAATTGGTTTTTCGTCTCCGAATTTCCTCGAAAGACCAAGATAGGATTCGGTTTTACCGAATGGAATTGTCATTAAAGTTTCCCAAACTCATTTCTGAAAGTCTGTGTCAGCGAGATTAAGTGGGATGTCGAATTCTGTTCTCGTTCCTTCAAAATACTCACTGAGTTGAAGGACGGTTTGCTCGATGACATCAGTTTTCTCTTCAACATAAGTTGCGTCAAATGCTTTTTGTAAACGCTTGTCAACGGTGCTTCTCATTCTACGGTATCGCCAATCTGTAAGACAAAGTTTGTCATTGAACGATCCAAGAATCAATTCCCCAACGGCCGTTTTATGATATTGAATGCTGATTTGTTCCAAACGACATTGCCAAGTTAAAACGAAAGGGGCGACCGATTTAATATTTTAGCAACATGAGAAAAGCCATGTTTATAATGGGATGCGTCCTTGTCTCCATTTCATCATTGGGTCAGGACAGTACAAAGTTTCGCAAATTCTATATTGAGATTGGAGGTGGCTACAATTTTCCAGCGGTGAATGATGAATTGCAATCTCCACGAGAACAAGTTGGTACGCTTGATCATTTGATGAGAGAAGATAGTTCTTTAAGTGTCCGCCCTGTTCAAGGAACGTTGGGTGGCGGATGGAAATCTTCGTTAAATGTTGGGTACATGTTTCATCCAAATATTGGTATTGAGTTTCAATTCAATTATGTGAGAGGTGACAATATTCTAATGTCACGGATCAACACCCCGACATATAAAGCTGAGCATTCTCTTTTATCACAGCGGGTTGAGCTTATACCGCAGCTTGTCTTAAATCACCAAATAAAGCGATGGGGCATCTATTCAAAATCTGGGGTGATCCTTCCATTGTGGGGATATGTTGAAAGCACAATTACAGTTGATGATCAGGACGGCCGATCCGTTGAAGCTTTACTCGGATTTTCTGTTCCTGGATTGCAAGCTAAGGTGAGTGCCAAAGCTCGAACAAACCCAAGATTCTCCTATGGATTTCAAACCCGATTGGGCGTATCCTTCAAGGCATCGAATCTAATTTCGATATATGCGGAGGCCAGTTATGCAGCGCTCAGTATTCGGGCCAAGGAAACCATCACTCAAGAAATGAATATTGAATTGAGCAATGACAATGGTAGCTCGCCTTTTAACCTTACCATGGAGTCACTCGATGTTATATCAATCAACAGTAACTACGTTGATGAAATCACGGAAACTTCAAACAATCCACTCTACAATCCGAATTCTGATCCGACCAAACCATTGGACGAGCCTACGTTCAAGGATAACTTCAATAACGTTGGAGTATCCATCGGGATCAGATTCAACATTTGGTGATTTTAAAGTTGATCGGCAATTTGCCGAAAAACGTACCACCAATTCACTCGCTCGGCTTTTAGAGGTTTCTCTTTATCGTTCAATAAAACGATGAGCAGATTCTTTTTTGGATTGACATAAATGTGCTGCTTGTACAGTCCAATGGCCATAAAGTCTCCATATTCTTTCAAGCCTACGTGCCAACAATAATTGTAATTGAAACTGCTGCCTTCGGTGGAATCGCGCTCAATACTTTCCTTGAACCAGTCTGCCGGAATTACCTGTTCTCCATTCCAATTTCCTTGGTTTAGAAATAAGCGGCCGAATTTTGCATAGTCCAAAGCGGTCGCTCCTAAACAACAGAAAGTTCTGTCGTTACCATGCTTGTCGGTGCTCCATCTCGCCTCATCACATGCTCCAATCTTCTTCCATATTTTCTCTTGTAAATATTCCGAAGGAGAAACACCAGTGGCTCTTTGAAGAATCAACCCCAGAAGTTGAACATTGATGTTTAGGTAATGCTGATGCGTGCCAGGCTTATGATCGAACGAGGCGTATTTAACTGCTTTCAGTACATCATTTCCATAATAGAGATCGGCATCAGACCTTAAAGTGTACTTCAATCCTGAAGTGTGATTCAACAAATGTTCGATGGTTAGTTCGTTCACGAATTCAGTTTCAGTCAATTCGGGAATGTGACTGGATACCAACTCATTAACACTTGATATTTCACCTTGTTTAATTGCAATTCCAACCAAGGCTGATGTGACGGACTTCGCCATGGAATAAGATGGATGAATCGATGCTTCATCAATGTCAGCGCGATTGTGCTGAAAAAGAATGGAGTCATTTCTAATGATCAGAAAGCTTCGTACGGAATGGGATTCGGCTAGGTCATTCAGGCTATTGAAAAACGGAATGTCCGTTGTCCAATCGTTTATCTTGATCCTATTACCGATTAAACCATCTGAGTCATAAAACGCAAAGCAATCATCTGAAGGAGAAATAGGTGAAGCGTCAAAACGCAGAATGTCCTTAGAATCTGGTGCTCCATAAAAAAAGCTCTTAGCGGGAATACATCCGCTAAGAGCTAAAAGGATTACAATCCAAGAATGCTTGATCAATGGGATACAATCAACTTCTCAGTTTTACTAGATCTGTCAGTTATCAAATTGATCTGATAAACACCTGTTGGCAGATCAATGGTTGAAACATTCAATCGTGTGTTTGAGATCAACGATTCAGTCAAAACGATTCGACCGTTAACATCCAAGATGTTTAATTGTCCGTCTTCGTTAGATAGAATTGAAACAACATCATTGGCTGGGTTTGGATAAACATTGAAAACAGTAGATGCATTTTCAATTCCATTATCAGTAGCAAGATCAGTCATTAACCTAACCGCCATGGCGTTGCCGTTGGAATACACTTGGTCATTTGGTATATAAATCATACTTGACCAGAAAGGTTGCGGAATTGTTATGTCATCCAAGATTCCAACATCGGTACTGTTGCCGTTACTGAACAACTCAACTCCAGCATAATATTGACCTGGACTTACCCAAAAAGGCATTGTGAATGGAATATCAACAATGCCAGTCGTAATGTCAGTAGCAGTTAGTGCATAAGCAGTACTACTCACTAATGGTGAATAGACATCGTCTACACCAATGTCAGTTGAATCATGGAGAGAAGCAACAATCAATCCGCCAACCACACTAGCAATACTTAACTCAACTTGAACGCCTGTTGCTGTGACGGAAGCATTGATGTCGTTATGAGAAAAAATCATGAAGCCATCTTCAGCATCCGTGAAGGATGCTGTGCTTAATTGAGCAAGCGCAAGGTCAGCCGCAGGATGAACACCAATTCCATCCAAACAATAAATTGCATCGCTTACCTCAAAAGTTCGTGAGTTCGTATTGTCACCAAAGTTTGGTGATCCCGACTGCTCGCCATCGGAAGTAATTGTAAAGTTTGCTGTATAAATTCCAGGTTGAAGGTTGACTGGTGCATCCAAGATTAAAAAAGTAGTATCACCCGCGAGTAAAATAGCCTGTGAGGTAGAACCTACATAAACAGGTGAACTATTCACATCAAGTACTGCCATTAGCATTGTGACATTGCTTGCAATTGAGCTTCCGAAATTCTCAATACTGGCACCAAATTGAATTGTATTCTGAGCCTGATCCATTGAGAATCGCGCATATTCTTCAATTGTTTCGTTGTGCGAAACAAGATCCCATTGCAACTTAAGGTCGTCAGTAGCTGCCTGAACAATTGCAATATCATCGATTGCCAAATAGTAGTGACTTCCAACTCCGTTCCAGCTGAATCGAAGTTTTACTTGGCTTTGACCTCCAGCAAAATTTGAAATGTTCTGAGATATCAGGCCACCAGCTTCCTCGTTCACCGTTGGATTTACTGGTATAGGTAAAGAATTCGGAAAAGTAACGCCATTATCCGTAGAGATGTCTACCGTTAAAACAGCCTCAGTACAGCACCATCGATTTTGATATTCGAATTCAAGTAAAATCGCATTGTTTGCACTTAAATCAATTGTTGGACTCAACACGTAACCCGTAAGGTCATCCTGGCTGATTGTTGGAGGTTCGGTATTAGGGTCAATACAGTTTGCAGAATCGGCATCAAACAGCAAAAATCCATTGGCCACGGTAGTAAAAGACGGTACTGGCGTTCCTTCAGAATAGCATCCGCTGGATGTA